>JBLYYS010000049.1:0-18351 GCA_048550235.1 Acidimicrobiia bacterium
CCGGCATAGGCCGCTTCGACGACCGCTATCCCGAAGAACTCGTGCAGAGCCGTGGACACCACTAGGTCGGCAGATCGCAGCAGATTCAGGTAGTCGTCGGTTTCGGCAAAGCCGAAGTGAACCAGACGATCGACCAGGCGCTTTCCTGCCTCGGCGAACTCCTCAGGAACCTGCCTGAAGTTCTCCCCGCATACGGCCAGTCTGAAGTCGTATCCGTCGTCGGCAAGGTCAAACATCGCACGGAAGAAGGCGGCCGGGTCCTTGTCATGTTCCCAACGCTGATTCCAAAGGATCATCGGCGGACCGGCAGTGCGGCCGTCGGGCACGCTATCCAGGCGACTCAGGTCCACACCGACGTGGAGAACAAATGACTTCTCCCGCACCTCGGGAATCAGCTCGGTGTGCCGACAATCAGGGAACTGTCCGAGAAACCGTGGCAGTTCCTCGAAGACGACGTCCCGATGGAAGGCCGAGTTGAACAGCACCAGATCCGCCGCCTGCATCGATGACCAGTTGACGTATGCGTATTGGAGATCAGGCCTAAGTTGCGGCGACCAGGGATACGTGAACTGGCTCTCGTGGAAATAGAGAGCCACCGGAACGCCATTCAGAAAGCGTCGGGTAGCGCCGAGATATGCGGGCAAGTCGAGCATGTCGGTAGCCAACAGGAGGTCTGGACAGCCGTGCTCCTCCACCCACTGCTCCGTCTCGGCGGCAAGGGTGATCGCTCCGCCGCGCATCCGCCAGGTCCAGAATCGGGCAGGCAAGGACAGAATGTGCACGTCGTGGCTACTGAACCGTGCGTACCCCTCTGCCCAAGCCTGGTGCGACCCGCCAAAGTAGGGCTCAACGAGAAGGATCTTCACGGAGACAGCCTATCGCCACGCCGCAAGGGCCAACGGCCAACGGCCAACGGCTGCGAGCCGAAGGCTCGCCGAGCTATATCTCCTGGCGGCCAACCAACGCGCGGCCGAGAGTCAGTTCATCGGCGTAGTCGAGATCTCCGCCGACCGGCAGTCCGCTGGCGAGGCGGGTGACCCGGACACCAAAAGGCTTCAATTCCCGCGAGAGATACATCGCAGTCGTGTCACCTTCGATGGTCGGATTGGTGGCGATGATGAGTTCCTGGATTCCCTCGTTGGCGATGCGATCCCGCAACTCCGTGACCCTGAGCTGACCGGGTCCAATGCCGTCGATGGGTGAAAGTGCTCCACCGAGGACGTGGTACCGGCCACGGAATTCCTGGGTCTTCTCGATGACCACTATCTCCTGCGCCCGCTCCACGACGCATACGGTCGTGGGGTCACGCCTCAGGTCCCGACAAATCGAGCATTCCTCCGCGCCGGTCACGTTGAAGCACCGGCTACAGAGCCTCACCTGGCTACGCATGTCGACGATTGCGCTCGCCAGTTTCTGCGCGTCGGCTTCCTCGGTATTCAGAATGTGGAACGCCAGCCTCTGTGCAGACTTGCGCCCGATACCGGGAAGCCGCGCTAATTCATCGATCAGCCGTTGGATTGGCCCTTCGAACATCAGCCGAGAAGGCCGCCGAGATCCAGGCCTCCGGTGAGTCCACCGAGAGATTGCTGCGCGGCGTCGGCAGCGTTCTTCATTGCCTGGTTCACTGCCGCCACAACGAGATCTCCGAGCATCTCAGGATCGTCTGGGTCGATCACCGAAGGATCGATTACTACGGAGAGCACCTCGTTAGATCCTGTCACCGTCGCTTTGACGACACCCCCACCGGCGCTTCCCTCGAAGGAGGCCGAGGCGAGCTCATCTTGAGCGGCTGCCAATTGTTCTTGCATCTGCTGCGCCTGTTGCATCAACTTGCGCATGTCTTGCGGTCGCATTCCCATGCCTCAGAGGGTAGCCCCGAACCAGGAAGTACGAAGCATCTCCCCCTCCTCGGGCAGTGTTGCGTGCCACCGACGCAGCGCGCTACAGCCCAGAACGTCGGAAAGTCAAGTGTTGTCGACCTCGTCGACGACTTCGGCTCCGAGGAACTCGCTCATGAGGCTGGTCGGATCGGTGCCCTCTGCCGGTGCTTCTGCGAGATCGTCCTTGTCGGGGATCATCGGCGCCTCGTCCGGTTCCGGGGCGGTCTCAGAACCACCCACCGCTCTGAACTCAACGGTGACTTGCGCTCCGAGCAGATCAGATGCCTTGGTTGCGACAATCGCGGCAACGGTGGGATCCGACTTGAGTTGCTCGAGGTGAAAACCCCTGTGTTCGGGAAGGTGCATGATGAGGGTTGAGCCCTCAACCGCCCCTGGACTGGCCTCACGAAACAAGGCGTACTTGCGCGACCCGAGAATGTCACGAACGCCCGCAACCAGGGCAGGCCAGGCCGACTGAAGATCCAGGAAGGCGATTTCCTTGCCGGAATCCGGTAACGGAGTCACAGCTGCGACGGTTGCACTGGCGGGCTCCTCAACGGTTTCAACCGGTTCTCGAACTTCGGCTGTCGTAGCAACAACGGGCTCCATCGGCGTCTGCTCGGCAACTGCGGGCTCTGGCTTCTCTACAGGCGGTTCCGGTGACGACGGTTGGACCGGCGCTACTGGGGCGACCGGAACGCCGGCACTCAGCCGTTTCACCCGCTGTTCGAGATGCTCGAGTCGGGCAGTCATCGAAGCGGGATCAGAGGCGACTTCTGGACGGGTGATCTTGAGGAGAGCGAGTTCGATCATCAACCGCTCCTCCCTGCCTTCCCGCAACTGGATCAGTGCTTCAGACATGACGTCGAGTACCCGGAGGACGTCTGCGGCCGACAGCTCATCCGCGATCTTCTGCCAGTCCGCGATCACATCCGCAGGCTCATCAACAACATCCGGCAGGTTCGGTGCGTATTTGACCAGGAACACACCCCGGAAGAAGGCAATCGCCTCGGCAACAAATCTCCGCAGATCGGCACCCTCGGCCGCGAGGGCGGCAATCATCTCGAGCGCCGAACGCGCATCGAGATCGGCAACTGCCGAACCGAGTCGCCCATAGACCTCACGATCGGCAAGACCGAGGGCACGATTGACTCCTGCAACTTCAACGACCGACTCTCCGAGCGCAGCGACCTGTTCCAGCAGGCTCATCGAGTCACGAACAGAGCCACGCGCATGACGGGCCACCGCCACCAGCGCCTCTTCGGTCCGCTGGTATGCCTCAAGTTCCGAGATCGAGTCGAGGTGCTTCACGAGGGTCTCGATCGAAACCGGATGAAAATCGAACCGCTGAGCACGGCTCCGAATCGTGTCGAGGAGCTTGTAGGGCTCGGTTGTGGCAAGAACAAAGTGGACGTGGCTGGGAGGCTCCTCCAGCGTCTTGAGCAGCGCGTTGCCGGCCGCCTTCGAGAGCATGTGCGCCTCGTCGAGGATGTAGACCCGTTTGGCACCTCCCGCCGAAGCAACCGTCGCAACGCTCACCCGCATGTCGCGGATGTCATCAACACTGTTGTGAGAGGCCGCATCCAACTCGATCACATCCATTGACGACCCAATGGTGATGTCCTGGCAGGAGATGCACTCGTTGCACGGCTCCCCGCCCGACTGTCGATCGGTGCAGTTCAGTGATTTGGCGAGGATCCGGGCGGCCGTAGTCTTGCCGGTTCCCCGTGGTCCCGCGAACAAGTAAGCATGGGCAACTTTGTCCTCCACCACCTCACGAGCGAGTGTCTCTGTGACATGCCCTTGGCCGATGATTTCCGAGAACCGTTGAGGTCGATACTTGCGATACAGCGCCTGATAATCCACGGAAGCGAGCATACCCCACCGGCGCAGGTCTCCTCACTGCACGATCACGCATAGACCAATTGACCCGACTCCATGGGCTTTCGACTCTGTCCAGTGGCAGGAGCACCACAGAGAATGACCTTCATGGAGGCTTCACCCGTACTGCGCAAACGCGTCCCGCTGTTTTTCGTCGTGCTTCTTGCCGTTCTTGTGATTCCTGGGGTAGCGGCAGCCGATGCAGACGTCGGAATCAGGGACGTCGCCGAAGGCAATGTGCCCGGACTGTCGGCGACCATCAATGGATCCGGAATCACCTACTTCGGTGATTCGATCCGTGTCACGTTCCAGAATGACACGACGGAACCGCTGGTCGTGCACGTTCCAATCGGCACGCAACTGATTCCTGCCAATGTCAACACTCAGACGATGATCACGGCCGGGGGCGAGAACATCACCGTCCCGCCCGGGACCTCGGAGGTAATCATCAAGGCCTTCTGCGGCGAGAAGAACGATGGTGCTCCGAGCACGGGAGACACGTTCTCGGTCGGAGACCGAGCGACCGGAGACTTGCTCACGACGGCGGAGAACATCAATCGGGAAGGAGCTTTCGACTACGACGGCCAGACGGCCATTTGGCACGTCACCGACGGAGCCGCCATCGGCGAGGGCAGTGTTGCCGAAGGACTCGTTGGTAGTGGGCTCTCGGATGGCGAGAAGGCTGCAACGGCCATCATCACCGCCGGTAGCGCCCTGGCAGCAGCGGCGGCGGCGAGTGGAGGCGGCACTGCCACCGATGACGATCTACTACCCGACGAGGATCTCTTCCCAGACGCGGAATGGGAGGACTTCGATGAGAACGACTTCGAGGACTTCGACGAGCCGGAAATCGACCCAGATTGGTTTCCCGAGGAAGAGCAAACTACAAGGCCTGACCCGGACGAGGTGTCGGAACACGCGGGAGCGGCGATCAACTCCCTTCAGCAGTTGCTCGAGCATGCGGAGACTGCAGAAAAGAACCGCCCTGGAATCACGCAACTCATCAAAATCGACGCCCAACTGGCGGGAACGATCAAGTCAATCGAGGATCTGACCGACCCACGGGACTTCGGTCCCGAGGACGCCAACACCATCGCCGGTACCTTGGCCGGTCTGATATCAATCGGCTACCCACCTGCGACGATCGTATCGATCGCCTCTGCGCTCATCGCCCTCGGCGTCGACAACTCGCAAAAGGCGGACAACCTCGACTACCAGACTCGCAGCCTTCTTGCCGATTTGTACAGGATGCGCGGCAACATCAAACAGAGCATGGACGACTTGTCGAACACGAGACCAACTCCGCAAATACCGACGCTCGATCCAGGTGGTCTATCCGATCAGGAGTTGGAGCCGACAATCCGCAACCTTCACAACCAGGCTATGAATCACCTCAACAACAGCCATGACCTCGAGCAGCGAATCGCCTCGGCCCAATCCCAACTCGAGAACAATCAGACCACAGCCGGCGAAATGCGCCGAAACATGGCTGATCTCAAAGCCAGTGAAAGCGGCGACGTTGGTAGGGCAACGGCCTACATTTCGTTGTTCACCGGCATCGCCGGAGGAGCCGGAAAAATCCCGGAGGCGATGAACCTCGTCGGAGGTAGCAAGATCCTGGCGACTGCCGCCAGTGTCTTCAACGAGACGGTTTCGACCACGGGCACGACCGGCGGATTTGTCGACTGGTGCGTTTCGCTTTCCGGGCCCGAGCAACAGGAGTTGTATCGGGCCTGCCTCAATCAAGCTGAGTACCAAAACGGCCTTCTGACGAAACAGCTTCAAACCCTCCAGCAACAGCACGCATCCGCACAGCAGGCCCTCGAGGTAACGAGCAAACTCCGAACGGCCGTCTCCAATGAGTTCAACAGCCGGTTCGGACGGATGCCGCCACGGCATCTGTTCGGAGGAGGGTCGTGATGGCCGATTTGAATCTGGAGGTCGCGGAGGTCTTGAAGTACGTCGGATGGGCAGCCGTCGGACTGACGGTCATATCGACGCTCATCAGCATGCGGCGAGCTCGCAAATGGAAGCCGGTAGGGATCCGCTTGATCACTATCGCCACTATTGGGTCGGCCCTCACCCTCGGCTCGTTGCTTTGGACCCATCGAGGTCGGGTGTGGCTGGTACCCACCCTTGCGCTGGTCATCGCAGGCGTACTCGCCGGTTGGGTCACGTCCCGGAATCTGAACGTTCGGAGCTCGACGCTCGGAGCGGTCGCCAAACGAAGCGCCCTATGGGCCGCTGTCTGGGGGGCCGGACTGGCCACGATCCAAGTGGGATCTGTGTCCAGCAACCTCGATCTGATAGCCCCGGCGGTGGCAGCAGTAGGGCTGGCATCGGGTGCCTTGCTGGGAGTGGGAATTCGACTGGTCGCAAGAAGCAGGAAGCTGCCAGCGGGGCCACCGAAAACACAGTGCCCTCGATGCAACCGGGCGCTCGCCGTCGATGCACGCTTCTGTGCAGCGTGCGGCACGACGGTGCGTTCCGTTCCGCAGGTGAAGCCGCCGCCACCACCGCCCCCGACGGTGTGCCGTCAATGTCGCACGCCCCTTGAACCACACGCTCGCTTCTGCAGTAGTTGCG
This sequence comes from Acidimicrobiia bacterium, assembly GCA_048550235.1. Lineage (GTDB taxonomy): Bacteria > Actinomycetota > Acidimicrobiia > Spongiisociales > JAHEDJ01 > JAHEDJ01. The sequence continues at coordinate 6,348 of JBLYYS010000049.1, forward strand.
GGGTTGCAGTGCTTCAGGTATCACCGCGATGAGGCGGTTGGACTACTAACAAGCTAGTGCCTGAGACCAATCAGTTCTCAATAGTGTCGGCAGATGGTCGATACTGATTCCCTACGCCAACAGAGAACTGATGACTGACAACACCCAACCGGCCGTATGGGCTCAAGGACTAGTACGCCGCTTCGGCAAGAAGACGGCCGTCAACGGCGTCAATCTGGCCATCCATCCCGGCGAGTTCTACGGCCTGCTGGGGCCAAACGGCGCCGGGAAGACAACAACGATCAAGATGATCGTCGGATTGCTGCGCCCGGACGCCGGCACGGCCGGTGTCGGCGAGTTCGAGACTTGGACGCAACCGATCGACGTCAAGCGGAGGATCGGGGTGTTGCCGGAGGAGTTCAACCTCTACGAACGATTGACGGGGGCGGAACTACTTGATTTCACCGCAGCTACGCACGGCCTTTCAAGAAACGACGCAGCGACCCGCCGAGATGAACTCCTCGAGATTCTCGACCTAACGCCGGTCGCCCACACGTTGATCAACGACTACTCCCGCGGGATGCGCAAGAAGGTCGCGCTCGCAGCCGCGGTTATTCATGCGCCACCCGTTCTCTTTCTCGATGAGCCGTTCGAAGGGGTCGACGCGGTGAGTGCCCGATTGATTCGCAACCTTCTGCAGGGATACACCGAACGAGGTTCCACCGTCGTGTTCTCATCCCACGTCATGGAACTCGTCGAACGGTTATGCACCCGGATCGGCATCATGGTTGACGGTGAACTGATCATTGAGGGACCCCGGCAAGCCTTGCTGGACCGCTACTCGGTCGCCACCGTTGAGGACGCCTTCCTTGCCGCCGTCGGCGCTGAGGAGACACCCGGAGGGCTGGAGTGGCTAAACGCCTCGTCTGGCTGAAGTGGCGCCTGCTGATCAACGGCGTCAAGAACGATCGCCAGCGAGCGATAGGGCTACCACTCGTTCTGATCCTCATCATCGGCGGTGGCTGGAGTCTCGCCCGCGGCTATTGGGCTACCGGAGCCGACCTCGATGTGGCGGCGCGAGGCGAACTGTCGATCTGGGTCACAGTGCTCCTGTGGATCCTCTGGACAACAGTTCCGGTGGTTGTGTTTCCGCTCGACGAGACACTTGATCCGAACAAGTTCTCGCTACTCCCGTTTACGCGTCGCCAACTACTGACCGGCCTGCTGTCGGCAGGTGCTGTCACCCCGCCCATCATCATTCCACTGATGATTCTCACCGTCAGCGGAATGCTGTTTCTGGGCTGGTTGGCAACACCGCTCTCCATCATTGCCGGCTTTCTCACTTTGGCGATTCTGATCGTCAGTGGCCAGGCCTTCACGGCGGTGGTCAGCTCTCTTGTCCGCAGTAGACGGGGTCGCGATTTGATCATGGTGATCATCGCCGGCCTCGGATTGACCGGGTTTCTCCTGCAACGCTCGATCGCCAACACCGTCGGTGAGCTCGGTATCGCCGGAGCTGTGGAGCAATACCCACTCTCACCGTGGAGGGCTCTGATAGCCCCAGTCGGTGCTCAGTACGCGGTCGTCTCCGGAAGCGAGGGAGACCTCTTGGGGGTCGTGTCGGGCCTTGGTACTTCCTTGCTCTGGTTGGGAGCCCTGTTGGCCTTCTGGTATTGGATAGTGCAGCGCCTTCTAACCACACCGGAGATAACAACGGTGGCCCGTCGGGACGTCGGCCGGGGTTTTGCCGGGAGATTTGGCTGGACCACTCCGTTGGTCGTCGCCCGCAAGGAACTGCGTTATTACCGGAGAGAACCGCGTATGCGCATGGTTTGGACAGGTGCCGTGATCTTCCTCGGATTCCTGGTGGCCGCAACTCTTTTCGGGGATGCACAGCTCGCCAGGGTGCGCGAGCAGGACTGGCTCCCGCTGATGGCCCCGATCGTGGTTCTGTTTGTCGGCCTGCCGATAGCCCTCAATCAGTTCGGATGGGAGCGAAGGGCCGCGAGTTTCCTCTTCGCGCTTCCGGCCAGCCCGTTTCAGGTGATCGTCGGAAAGAACCTGGCTACCGGCCTCGGGCTGCTCGTTGAAGCAGCCGCGGTGGCGATTGCTTTCTCCATTTACGTAGGTTCGGTCGAGTACCTCTACCTCATGCCACCGTTGATGGTTACCGCGGTGCTGGCGCAGATGTCGGTGGGGAATGTCGTGTCGGCAGTCACGCCGCTCCGATTGCCCGACGCGGGAACGGACGTGTTCTCCCAGGCCAGCGAACAGGGGTGTCTGGCCATCGGCTCCCAGCTGATCGCTTTCTTCGTCATTGGACTCACACTGGTGGTCCCGGCATCGGCCATGACCATCGCTCTCTTCTACACCGATGTGCTGTCGCCGATGCTGATCGCCGTTCTGTCAATGGTCTGGGGACTGCTCCTCTACGCCATCGGCTTGGCCATCTCAGTCTGGGTAACCAAAAGACGTCTGCCGGAGATTCTGAACTGGGTGGAGGTTTGATTCGGTCGGATTCGGCCCGGCCGAATCCGACGGCCATTAGCCATTAGCAGTTAGGTGCTGCCGCCTGAGTCACCGCTACCGGCCGGTCCCGCTCTCCTCCCAAAGGCCAAAGGCTCTCCCATCCCGCGAGGCCCCTACACTCCAACCTCGTGCACCTACGCCTAGGTATCGATCTCGACGGTGTTGTGGCCGACTTCAATAGCGGCTGGATCAACCGCTACAACGCCGACTTTGGCGCGGACGTCCCGTTCGACGCGGTCCGGGCATGGGATGGGATCCCCTCGCTCACACACTTCCGTCATATGGGAGAGTTCTGGACCTGGGCGAAGGACCATGGTGGGGCGACGATGTTTCGGCATCTCGAAACCTATCCGGGAGCTGTCGACGCGCTCAGGAAACTCGCCAGAGCCGGCCATGAGATTGTGATCCTGACACAGAAGCCCGATTGGGCGATCCATGACACCTACGCGTGGATTGCCGAGCATCGCCTTCCGACTAGAGAAGTGCACATGATTGAGGACAAGTGGCGAGTCGCCTGCGACGTCTATCTCGATGACGCTCCCCACCAGGTCGTGTCGATCCACCGCGCCCGCCCTGAATCGTTGATGTGTCGTTTCGTCCGGCCCTGGAACACCAACGTACCCGGAACACGGGACATCGCCGACTGGCCTGCATTTGTCGAAACGGTCACGGAACTCGCCTCCAGGTAGCCCACACTGAGTGTGGTCGCTAGATTGTGAAGCGACGGACAACCTGCTTGGTTGTTCGCGACACGAAGGGAGATTTTCCAGCATGAAATCACGTGTATGGATCGCGCTGGCTCTTGCGTTGATGCTCGTGCTCGCCGCTTGCGGCGACAGCACAACTGATACCACGGAAGAACCAACCGCTACTACACAAGCCGCCCCGGCGGCCACAACGACGACGGAGGCGATGGCGCCCGAGACGACGACCACCACTGAGGCCATGGTCATGGTCGGCTCAGCCGACTTGCCCATCAAGGTGCTGTTCGTTCCGTCGGTTAGCGCGGAAGAAATCATCGCCGGTGGCGAACTGCTCGACGATGTGCTCACGGCCGCAACCGGCCTCGAGTTCGAGGTCAGCGTCGGATCGTCATATGCGGCCACCATCGAAGAGATGTGTGCAGCTCCAGACAGCACGATCGGGTTCATCCCGGCCAACGGCTATGTCCTCGCCAACGACCTGTGTGGCGTCAACATGGCTCTGAAGTCGGAGCGTTTCGGCTACGACGTCTACTGGACGCAGTTCATCGTTCCGCGCGATAGCGACATCGCATCGATCGAGGACCTGGCCGGCAAGAAGTGGGCATATCCGGACGCCACATCGACCTCCGGCTTCCTGCTTCCGTCAGGCCTGTTCACCTCGCTCGGCATCGAGGTCGGCGAATCGTTCGAGGCCGGCGGTCACTCCGCAACGGCACGCGCCGTGTACAACGGTGAAGCCGATTTCGGTACCACCTTCTACAGCCCCTACATCGACGTTGACGGTGTCAGCCAGTGGGACAACGATCCGGCCAATGCCGACATCGCAGACATCTCCGACTGCCGCATCGTCACTGCCGACGAGGCAGTGGGCAAGTTCGGTGAGGGCGACCTGGTGTGTGGTGACCTCGAGGTTCGCGACGCCCGTCGCAACATCCGCGAGGAAGCTCCAGACGTCATGGACAAGGTGAAGATCATCGGCTTGTCCGACCCGATCCCGAATGATGGCGTGGCTTTCGGACCGGACTTCCCGGCCGACTTGCAGGACAGCATCGTCCAGGCCCTCCTTGACTACGCAGCCAACGATCCCGATGGCTTCGCAACCGCATTCGACGCATACAGCTGGGACAACGTGCTGCCCACCAGTGACTCGGAGTTCGACTCCATTCGCGCACTGCTGCAAGCACTCGACTACACGATCGACGACTTCTAAGAAACCGTCGATTGCATATCTGATTCCGGGCGGGGTAGCAATACCCCGCCCGAATCGCATTGTGGGTCTCTCGCAGACCAGAATGGACGCCAGATTCCAGGAGGTGAAGTGACGGTGAGGACATGCTGAAGGTCGAGCATCTGACCAAGATCTACGATGGGGGCGTCCTCGCCCTAGAGGACGTGAGTTTCGAAGTCCCCGCCGGTCAGTTTCTGGCCGTCATCGGGTTGTCGGGTTCCGGCAAATCAACACTCCTCCGCTGTATCAACCGGCTCATCGAACCCACCGAGGGCCGTATCACCTGGGACGGCGAAGACATCACAAACGCTTCCCAGGAAGACCTGAGGCGTATCCGTCGCCGAATGGGCATGGTGTTCCAGCATTTCAATCTGGTGGAGCGATCGAAAGTTCTCACCAACGTCCTGTCGGGAAGGCTTGGGTACACCAATCCGGCCCTCAGCCTCATCAACCGGTTCTCCAAGGAAGACGTGCAACGCGCCTATGCCCAACTCGACCGAGTCGGGCTGCGTGAGAAAGCCAAGAACCGGGCAGACGAACTCTCCGGCGGCCAACAGCAACGAGTCGGTATCGCCCGAGCGATGATCCAGGCACCGGACCTCATCCTGGCGGACGAACCCGTCGCCAGCCTTGACCCAGTCCTGGCCCACAGCATCATGCAGTACCTCGAGACCATCAACGACGAGGACGACGTGACCGTTCTCTGCTCGTTGCACTTCCTGGATCTCGTCCATCGTTACGCCGATAGGGCCATCGCATTGAACGAGGGGAAGTTGGTGTTCGAAGGAGCACCGTCGGACATCGATGACGCCAAATTCAAAGAGATCTACGGGAAGGAGGCCGAACGTGTCGGATGACAAACCGGTCCTAGTTCCCGAGAAGGAGAAGAGATCCAGCCGGCGCTGGTTCGTCATCATCCTCGGGCTCACCCTCGCGTTCGTCGCCTATGCCTTCAGTGTGCAGGCGACCGACGTCGACCTCTCACAGATCAAAGATGAGACCCGCCGGGAGCAGTTGTTCCGAATCCTGCGCGCTCTGGCCCATCCAGATCTGGTGCAGTTCGATGTCGACGAAGTAACCGTGACAGCCGACATCTATCTGCCGTGCTCTGGTGCGACAGGCGAGAATGACCTGGTCGAGCCATACATCGTTGTGGTGCCTGAATGCGGGAACCCGGGTGATGTCGTCACGATCGAGGGCTTTGGCTTCGAGGCTGAGACGTCGGCGGGACTCGACTTCATTCCCGACTCAGACTTTGCCATCACGCTGACGTTGGCTCGATTCGACACAGACGGAGACGGCCATTTCTCGGTTGAAGCGACGTTGCCCGATCGTATCTCGGACAACCCACAACAGATCCAGGCTCGAACCAAGACGGAGGTAGGTAGCTGGACAAACCGGGTCTCCATCTGGACAGATGCCAATGAGAATGGGGTCGAGGACACCGGCATCATCCCGGACTCGGGCGAGATCGTGATCGACGTCACGACGGGCCGCGTGCTGGAGATCGGTGCATTGGCTCTGGTGTCACCAGAGGATCTGGTGCAGTTCGTTTCCTTCGGCAACGAATCCATCCCACTTTCGGGACCGGCCCAAGGTGAAATACCTGTCGATGTCGGATCCGACCTCAACCAAAGCCTGGCCACCAACGGCGCTGCGGTTGCCATCACCTCGACAAGCCTGGACAGTGAGGTTCCTCAGGTAACGATCTCGGGCGAGCCTGGGACCGACTTGAGCGAGTGGGACGTCGTCGTCTATGACACCGAAGAACTCAACCGCTTCGACAGGACCGCGGTGGGGGATCTGTTCGCGCTGTCGCCTCGGTTGTCGGAGAACGCTCTCGACACCTGGGACAAGATCATTGAAACGGTTGCACTGGCGTTCCTGGCCACCACAGTCGGCCTCCTGCTGGCTATCCCGCTGAGCTTCTTGGCCGCCCGCAACCTGATGCGTGACATCAGCACGCCGGTGACAAACCTGTCTCTCAACATGCTGGCCCTTCCGGTAGGGCTGCTTTTCGGCGCGCTGATAGCCGGTTGGGCAAACGACTTGGCGGGGATGCTGAATGAGAATTGGGTGTGGATGGTTCTAGGACTCATCGTGATTCCGGGCCTTATTCTCTATGCCGTTCGGTGGGCCATCCCGGAATCCGACGACGAGCCTCCTTCGAGCCAGGTCAAACTAGCAAGGGCGACCGTTCTGGCGTTGGCGGCCTTCGCAGGCATCGTTTCGTTGTACTTGTTCTCTGAGCTCTCTTCGGATGTCGGAAGCTTCCTCGCGGAGAACCTCGGCGTGTTCGGATTCCTCGGCAAGTTCATCGCCACGATGGGCGAACTCCTGACGACCATCCTGGTGATCATTAGCGCCGTGCTCGGTGCCGGCCTACTAATGAACCTGGCCGGCCGGCTGGGGTATGCGTTGCGAACTCGCCTCCCTGCTGGAGTGATCCGCTCGATCAATCTGCCGTTGGCCGCTGCGGCCGGAGGCGTTGTCGCAGTGATAATCGGCGCCATAATCGAGTGGTTCTATGAGATCGGCAACCCGACGCGGACCTTCTGGATCCCGCTGATCATTGGCGCGGTCATCGGCCTTGGTCTGGCTATCAGGGCCTACCGCAAGGATTCGGTGAGCGTCGGGCTGGTGATCTACTACGCAGCACGGACTCTGTTCAACACGCTGCGGTCGATCGAGCCACTCGTAATGGGCATCGTCTTTGTGGTGTGGGTTGGTTTCGGACCGTTTGCCGGCTCACTCGCCCTGGCTCTGCACACGACGGCGGCCCTCGCAAAGCTCTACTCGGAGCAGGTCGAGAGCATTGCCGCAGGTCCACTGGAGGCAGTGCGAGCTACCGGAGCGACACGACTGCAGACAGTTGTCTACGCGGTCGTTCCCCAAATCGTGCCCCCGTACATCTCGTTCACGATGTATCGATGGGACATCAACGTTCGCATGTCGACCATCATCGGTTTCGTCGGTGGTGGTGGTATCGGCTTCCTGCTCCAGCAGAACATCAACTTGCTGCAGTACCGTGCGGCCGCCGCCCAGATGCTCGCTATCGCGATCGTCGTCGCCTCGATGGACTACATCTCGGCCAGACTCCGTGAGCGGCTGGTGTGATCGACAAGCTGGTTAGCTTTCTCTCCCCCGACGCCACCGTCGGGGGAGATGCCAGGTCCTCTATTCGGGCGGGGTTCAGCGTCCCTATCCAGATTCCCCGGCCGACAACGAGTAGAACATGCGACTGAGAACCCGGGAGGAAAGAGAGGCGATCGAAGCCGAGCTCTTGGCTCCTGAAGCGACGTTGTCGACGGCATCGAAGGGTCGTGCGGTCGATGAGCAGTCAGATGAGCTGCGGACGGTGTTCGAGGTAGATCGCGATCGGATACTGCATTCAAAAGCGTTTCGGAGGCTCAAGCACAAGACGCAAGTGTTCCTCAACCCGGAGGGCGATCACTTCGTCACTCGAATGAGTCATACCCTTCAGGTGACTCAGATCGGCCGGGCGATGGCCGTGCCGCTGGGTCTCAACGAGGCCCTCACCGAGGCTATCTGCCTCGGCCACGACACCGGCCACTCCCCGTTCGGGCACACCGGCGAGGATGCGCTATCCCCGTATGTCGAGGGCGAGTGGCTGCACTCCCAGCAAAGTGTGCGACTGTTGAGTGTCCTCGAACCGCTGAACCTGACCTGGGAAACCCTCGACGGCATTCGCGCCCACTCCTGGAAAGTGGATCCCCCACCGGCCACGCCTGAGGGCTACCTCTGCCGGTTCGCAGATCGGATTGCCTACTTGACCCACGATGTCGACGATGCATTGCGTGGTGGGGTGGTCAGTCTCGAGGACCTCCCACGCGAGGCTATCGATACGTTCGGCACACCTGGACCGGAGTGGATCGACACAATGGTCCGAGCGGTGATCGAAGAATCGCTCTCTGAGGGTCGAGTGGTCATGCGGCCCGATGTACTCAGCGTCATGCATAGATTTCGGGACTTCATGTTCGAGAACGTGTACCTCGGTGCTCACAGTGATCGCCAGAAGCATGCTGCCATCTGGGTGATCCGTGATCTGGTTGACTACTTCGTAGATAAACCCGACGAAGTCCCCGCCACGTTCCGCATCGACGACGCCGACGCTACTGCCCGGGCGATCGACTACGTCTCGGGCATGACCGACCGTTTTGCTCTACGCCTGCACGACTCCCTGTTCCGCCCGGAGGGCATCGCCTAGCTGGGTGGAAGGGTCTTGATCGCCTTCGACCCTCATGATATATCTGTTCGCATGCCAGATAGATATACTGATCAGATGACCAAACGCCTGGTTGACATCGACGACACCCTCTTGGCTAGAGCCAGAGAGTTGCTTGGTGCAGAGACAATGAAGGAGACGGTCAACCGAGCTCTCTCAGAGGTAATCAATCTCGAACGCCGAAGAATGCTCATCGATCGCATGTCGACTGGAGACGGCATCGAGCTTGACGAGAAGACCATGCGAACTGCCTGGCACTAGATGAGGTACCTCATTGACAAGAGCGCCTGGGCTAGGGCGGCCAACTCGGACGTCGGCGAGAGACTCAGCGCACTATCAGAGGCCGGGCGACTTGTCTCCTGCGCGATCACGAACCTCGAGATCCTCTACAGCGCCCGCAGTCGGTCCGACTACGAGGCCCTACTAGATGAACTGCAGGGCTTAGGCGAGATCCCTATTGGCCCTATCGAGACGTCCCGCGCTCTTCACGTGCAAGGGGAGTTGGCGCGATCGGGCCACCACCGTGTGCCGATCCCGGACTTGCTCATAGCTGCAGCGGCTGAGTCCGCTTCGGCCACGATCCTGCACTACGACGCCGACTTCGAACGCATCGCTGCCGTGACGAGCCAACCCCACACATGGATAGCAGCCCGCGGCTCTATCTCCTGAGCCCTCGCAGCGTCACGACCGGTTCCCGCGGTCCCATTCCCGACACGCGGAAAATCGGGTGCGCCAGAACGAGCAAAGCGGGGCAGGTCCCTTAGGATCGGTTGGAGTTACGAGAAAGGGAATCACATGTCAGAGTTCATCGACCGGGGTGCAGTCAAAGTAATCGAGATCATCGGTATCTCAGATCACAGTTTCGAGGATGCGGTCTCCCAGGGTGTGGCCAAGGCAGCCGAAACCGTAAAGGGGATTACCGGCGTCGAGGTAACCAACCAAACCGCCCGTGTGCGGGACGGCAAAGTCGTGCAGTATCACACGACTCTGAAACTGGCCTTCGCCGTCAAGTAGGCGTTCCCAGAGGTTGCCGCCGCCAGGCGGCAACACACATCTGAACAGCGAAGCGGGCCCCGAAGGGCCCGCTTCTCGTTGCTTCCAGCCTCCCGTGAGCTAGTTCAGATCGAGATCTATCCACACCAATTTGTGGTCAGAACTCGGGAACGGGAACGTCCCGACCAGATGGAAGTATGGATCCGCTTCCAACGGCCAGTACACGCCCGCGTCGAGCATCGTCATGCCGACTCTCGGCAATACATAGTCGACCCGCAGGTTCCCCGGACTGGCGGAGTTGAAGTCCGCCGTGTCGAAGGCCGGATCTCCCAGATGAGTGTCGTTCGCCTGACCTTGTAGGTCAGACTGCTCGACTCCTCCGAGACTCGCCGGGGTGATCGACGTGTTCACCAATGCATGGTCGAGGAGCAACTGGGCTGAGCCCGGAATGCTATCTCCGTCGAACGGATCCGAGTTCTGGTCTCCGGCGATGACGAATTGCGCGTTCGGAGTCAAGCCGCCGAACCCGCCATCGTCGTCGTATATGTAGCTCTCACCGTTGATGTAATCGGCCCAGAAGCGGATCTCATCATGGTTCCGCGTTCCGTTGCGATCCTCGGGACCGTCGAAAACAGGCGGGGTCGGATGGCTCACCAGGAAGTGAACTTTGTCGGAGCCAATCGTCACCGGAATGTCCCAATGGGACTTCGACGACAACCGAACCACTTCGAGTTCCTCTTCGGTGAACCACGGGGTGCCATCTTCGTACTCAGGTAGCAGTGCTCCGGGCATGTCCTTCCACAAGAAGGTCTGGAACGTCCTGATCTTGTCGTAGTCAATGGGGTACATCGAATAGACAACCATCCCGTACTGACCCTCGTGGAAGCCAAACCCAAACGCATCATTCGGACCGCCCACCGAGCCGTTGTTGTCGAGGTCGAAACCGGAGGCAATGCCCGTATTCGACGGGGCAACGTACCAGTACGGATAGAAGATCGGATCGGCACCGTTCTGAGGCAACGCCAGGTAGTTCTCCTGGAAGTACTGAGCTGCCATGCCGTCTGCGTCGTAGTCGAACTCGTTGATCAAGAGCACATCCGGGCGATTTCGCTGAACGATCTCGGCGATCGTGTTCGGCTGATCGCTACCGGGAACCGACAACTCTGCAACCAAATCGCCGGCATTGAACCGGTTCATCGACGCGTTGTAGGTCGCGAATCTCTCCGGTGCCGCGGCGATCGCTTTCTGGGCGTCCATCCACGCCTTCTTGTAACGATCGATCGCTTGATCGAAATCGCCGTCGGCCACGAGAGCGGCGGCTGCCGCCATCTCGTCCAAGGCCCGATCGATGTACCAGGGGTCGCCCCCAGCCGCGATCGCGTCTTGGATGGCTGTGTCGGCTACGACCGCGAAGGCCTCGACGATGGCAGCAACGGTCTCTGCAACGAGATCAGCGTCGCTCACCCGCATCAGATCCTGCAGCGCCTTCTTGCCTTCACCGAAGGCCTTCTGACCTTCATCAGTCAGATGGGTATCGTCGATCCAGTAGGCCGGATTGAGGGCATCCTCGAAGCTCTCAAGTGCCTTCTCTATCGCCTTGTCGTCCTTCTTGTCACCGGTGGGCAGCAGCCCTTCCAGGGTGGCGACCGCGTGCCGCAGCGCCTGGACTGGAGTAGCAACCGTCTCGATTCCGGTGATTACCGGATCGTGATCCGATGACCTGAAGGCATTGTCCTCATATAGGGCCACCGGGTTGAACCTGGTGTCGTAGTCGAGGATGTCAGGCTCATCGGCGTTGATGTGCCAAACCGTCGTACCGGTCACCTGAGCCGCCGCCGGCTGGTTGGCCATGATGTAGTCCAGGTAGCCCCACTGACCACTGAAGACATACGAGTAGGCATACTCGCCCTGATAGTCGAAGATCAGGTCGGAGTAGCCGGCAAGCCGGAATGTATCGATCGGATCTTCCTTGTCATAGGAGTTCAAGTCCCCAATGACGAAGAAGTCCTCATCGCCGCTGTTCGTGGGATCGGTTTGGATCCAATCCGCCAAAACACCGGCTGCCAACGTTCTCGTCAGATTACAGCTGCCCTGTTCGGGATCGTCGTCGCCGGCACCACATCCCGAGCCTTTCGACTTCAAGTGGTTGACCACGGCGGTGAACAGAGCACCGTTGCTGTTGTCCATGAACGTTTGAGCGACGGCGGCTCTGTTCTTGTCATCGTTCAGGTTGTTCGGATCCAGGAACGACGCATCGTCCAGCACCGCATGGGTGCCGTAGGCGGTCACACTGGCCGGCTTGTAAAGGAATGCCACCTTGATGAC
>JBLYYS010000050.1:0-2554 GCA_048550235.1 Acidimicrobiia bacterium
CTATACGGCTGTTGGGACCACTTCAGGTATCTCTGGCTGGAGAGCCTGTCTCCAACTTCGTTTCCGATAAGGCACGGGCGTTGCTGGCCTACCTCGCCATCGAGGCCAACAAGCCGCACCGGCGTGAGTTCCTGGCCGGACTGTTGTGGCCCGAACAACCTGAAAGCGCTTCCCGCGCCAATCTCCGCCGGGCCCTGACCAACCTGCGGCAGGCCATCGGCGATCATGAATCGGACCCTCCCTTCCTGCTGATCACTCGCCAGACGGTCCAGTTCAACCGGGACAGTGACGTCTGGGTCGATGTGACCGCCTTCACCGAACTGCAGGGACCAGATTCACAGAGCGACCAACTCGAAGAGGCAGTCGAGTTGTACGGCGGAGGCTTCCTGGAGGGATTCTCCATCGGCGACAGTCCCACCTTCGAGGAATGGTCGCTGTTTCAACGGGAACATCTCAACCGCCAGGTGCTGGCCGCTCTGCACCGCCTGACCGATCACTACGAGGCACTCGGCGCTCACGAACAGGCTCTTCCCCATGCCTGGCGTCGAGTAGCACTAGATCCACTGCGGGAGGACACGCACCGACAAGTGATGCGACTTCTGGCGTTGAGCGGGCAACGCAATGCAGCCTTGTCGCAATACGAGGCTATGCGCCGCATCCTGGCCGATGAACTCGACGTCGACCCCGACCCGGAGAGCACCCGGTTGTACCAAGAGATACGTTCCGGGAATCTCACCCCCCCGCCCGACCAGACTTCCGGCGAGACAATCGTCAAGCGTGAAGCCCGGCCGGTTGGAGACTGCCCGTACCGTGGGCTGGCAGCCTTTCGCGAAGAAGACGCGCCGTTCTTCTTCGGTCGCGACGATTTCATCGAGCGCCTGGCGGAAGCAGTGAAGCAGCGACCCGTTGTGGCGGTGATCGTCGGTTCCTCCGGCTCTGGCAAATCCTCGGCGGTCTTCGCCGGGCTTCTGCCCCGCCTGCGGGATGAGGCGGGCTGGCTGATCGTCCACTTCCGGCCCGGCGGACACCCGTTCCACGCGCTGGCCGGGGCGTTGTTGGCGACGCTGGAACCCGAGCTGGGCGAGACGGAACGACTGATCGAGACAGGCAAACTGGCGATGGCTCTCCTCGACGGGACGGTGCATCTACACGACGTCGTGGAGCGAGCTCTGGAAAAGGCGGTGGAGGCGCGCCGCATGCTCCTCGTCGTCGACCAGTCCGAAGAGATGTACACCCTCTGTCCGGAACCGGACGAACAGCGGCTCTTCCTGGATGCAATGCTCTCTGCCGCCGCGGCCGGGAGCGAACGCCAGATCTCGCCTCTTGTGCTATTGATAACCCTGCGAGCCGACTTCATGGGTCATGCGCTCGCTCATCGGCCGTTCGCCGACGCTCTCCAGGATTCCGCCCTGATGATGGGGCCGATGAGTCGCGCCGAACTTCAGTTGGCGATCGAGCAGCCGGCCGAGAAGCAAGGGGCGGCCTTTGAAATCGGGCTGGTCGAGCGCCTCTTGGATGATGTCGGAGAGGAGCCGGGCAACCTGCCGCTGCTCGAGTTTGCGTTGACTCTCCTGTGGGAGGGGCAGATCGACGGTTGGTTGACCCACGAAGGGTACGACGCAATCGGTCGGGTCGAGGGAGCCCTAGCCAGGTACGCCGACGAGGTCTTCGGCGACCTCGATGAAGAGCAACAGGAGACCACACGTCGAGTGGTTGAGCAGTTGGTGCGCCCCGGCGAAGGAACGGAGGACACCCGCCGGGTGGCGACGCGAGCCGAGTTGGGCGATGACAGTTGGGGTCTGGTCCAGCACCTCGCCGACAAACGATTGGTGGTGACCGGCCTGGATGCCGCCGGCGACGAAATCGTGGAGGTGGTGCACGAAGCCTTGATCCAGCGTTGGGACCGTTTGCAGGCGTGGATGGACGCCGATCGCACGTTTCGCACCTGGCAGGAAGGCTTGCGAGCAGCCCTCCGAGGATGGAAAGCCGGCGACCATGACGAGGAAGCCCTCCTGCGCGGCGTCGCTCTGGCGCAAGCAGAAGGCTGGCTGGCCGAGCGCGGCGATGAGTTGAGTGAAGCCGAGCAGTTATTCATTCGGGAGAGCGTCGCCCTGCGCGAACGCGAACAGGCCGAGCGTGAAAGCCGTCGCCGGAGGACGGTGCTGGCGCTGACGGGTGGATTGATCCTTGCCGTCGTATTGGCGGTCCTTGCCTTCAACGCCCGCTCAGACGCCAACCGCGAGGCCGAGACCAACCACAGTCTCGTGCTGGCCGCCGACGCACGCGAGGCATTCGAGAACGGCGAAACCGACCTTGCCCTGGCGCTGGCACTGGTAGCCGTCGACATTGATGAGCCACCGCCGGAGGCTCGGCGGGCCCTGTCCTCAATCGCCCAGGGAGCGGGCACCCGGGCCGTCCTGGAAGGGCACAGCCACAGCGTCAGCCACGCTGCTCTGAGCCCCGACGCAAAACTGGCGCTGTCCGGCAGTTGCGCAGAACTCGACCCAGACGGCGTCTGCAGTCGCGGCGAGTTGATCCTCTGGGATTTGGAGAG
>JBLYYS010000051.1:0-4689 GCA_048550235.1 Acidimicrobiia bacterium
GCGCAGGCTTCAGGTGCCTGTGAGCAATAGCTCGTGGGGGTTCAAGTCCCCCCTCGCCCACAACGCCGACGGAGGTCGGCGCCTGCGTTCATGTGGCAGTAGCGCCCGTCAACGCATCGTGACTGATGGGAAAAACCGTCCATTGAGGCTCATCTAGTGTTTCCGGAACCACGACGCCGGAAGCGCCGTCGCGGGGGGTGGTTTGCCCTCCTCGCCGTTGCGCTCCTGCTCGCTGCTTCATTTGGCTTCACGAACCTAAGGAGTGATCGTGCCGATCTCCGCGAGTTCGTGGACCTGGCCACTGTGGCCGCGCTCGAACAGGAAGCGCTGGCGGCCCAATTCGGTGACTTTCTCAACTTCGAGATCAGGGGAGCCGATCGGGATCGCATCATCGCCCTTTTCAGCGGTATCAAGGATTCCACACGCGAGCGACTCGATGAGTTAGAACTAATAGAGGTTCCTGCCGGCGGAGCCCACTCAGAGGCACTATTCAGTGAAGCCTTTGAGGCATGGTTGGCCGGATCCACCGCGCTCGAGTCCGGATTGCTGGATGCAGCCGACGATCCGGCGAGCCCAATTCCCGTGATCACGATCGATAATGCGCTGACGGAGATTCGAGTCGGTGACCGACTCTACGAGAGATTCCTGCTGTCTCTGGGTGACCTTCAGTCCGAGCTTGAGACCGAAGTCGGCACCGTCCCCATGGTCGCCTATGCGCCGGTCAACGGGTTGGTGTTGACCGGAGATGCTCTGGCGGAGGCTGTCCGGGGAGCGCAAGAAGTCGCTGCCTTCCACGATGTGCGCGTCAACCAGATCGGACTGGATCCCGATTTCACCGGCGGCGAGCATGATGGAGTTGGGGTGCTTGCGTTTACCGAATCGGTCAATCTGACAATCGTGATCACAAACGTAGGGAACCTTCCAGAGATTGACCTGACCGTGGCCGCCAGAGTGACCACCGTGGCCGATGGACTTTCCGTATTCAGCGAACAGACCACCATCGACTCCCTTGAGTCGGGAGCGTCGAGGACCGTCGAGTTCTTCGATGTCCCAGTGGTCGAAGGCATTACTCATGAGGTGCTGGCAATCGTAAATGCCGTGACCGACGACGTGGATACCGACAACAACACGGCCACGCTGCGATTCTTCGTACAGGCACCCTCATAACTGCGGCCACCACCGCTGTGCTTGCGGGTACCATCTGCTGGCAATGATCGATGTCAACATCCTGCGGGAAAACCCAGAGACACTTGCTGCCGCACTCAAACGTCGGGGAGCACAACTCAGCGTCGATGAACTGACGGCGCTCGACCGTCGGCGACGCGAAGTCCGCCACCGGGCTGAAGAGATTCGTGCGGAGCAGAAGCAGAGCGGTAAGGCCATCGCCGCGCTACAGGGCGACGAAAAGCAAGCGGCCATCGCCCGAGCAGGGTCTCTTTCCGAGGATTACAAGCGGTTGACGTTAGAAGCCGACGGGCTGGATGAGCAGTTCAATGCCCTGTGGGTTCAGGTCCCGAACATCGCGCACGAATCAGCTCCCGATGGAACGACTGAGGAAGACGCGGTCGAGATCAGGCGGTGGGGCGACGTTCCCGAGTTCGATTTCCGGGTCCAGGACCATCAGGACCTCGGTGAGACACTGGACATCATCGACGTTGCCAGAGGTGTGAAAACCTCAGGGAGTCGATTCGCCTATCTGAAGGGCAAGGCCGCTCTCCTGGAGTTCGGTTTGGTGCGATTCGCGATGGACCGATTGATGGAAGGCGGGTTCACGCCGGTCATCCCGCCTGTTCTGGTGCGCGAGGAAGCACTGTACGGAACGGGGTTCTTCCCGGATGACAGCGAACAGGTCTACGCAATAGAGAAGGACGATCTCTACCTGGTTGGAACCTCGGAGGTCGCACTGGCGGCCCTACACCTCGATGAGATCCTCGACGAAGCCGACCTGCCGGTCCGATATGCAGGATTCTCGACATGTTTCCGCAGGGAGGCGGGTACCTACGGCAAGGACACCCGGGGGATTTTTCGGGTTCATCAGTTCGACAAGGTTGAGATGTTCTCGTTCTGTCATCCCGACAAGAGCTGGGATGAGCATGAGACCTTGCTCGCAATGGAAGAGGGGATTGTGCAGGCACTCGGCCTGCCGTACCGGGTTGTCAACGTGGCAGCGGGGGACCTTGGAGCGTCCGCCGCAAAGAAGTACGACATTGAGGCTTGGATTCCATCTCAGGAGACCTTCCGTGAGATCACGTCTTGTTCGAACACGACCGATTTCCAGGCCCGGCGGTTGAAGGCCCGTTTCAAGTCCGATAAGGGCAACCGACTCGTGTACACCCTCAACGGAACGGCCGTAGCGGTCGGTCGCACGATCCTGGCGATCATGGAGAACTTCCAACAAGCTGACGGCTCGATTGTGATTCCTGAGGTTCTGCACCCCTACACGGGGTTTGACGTCATCGAAGCATGAGCGATCGACCGCGGGAGATCTTCTCCCGTATCGCCCGGCGTTATGACTTCCTCAACCGTGTGCTTTCGTTCGGTCAGGAGCAGGAGTGGCGCCGTCGCGGGCTCGTGCATCTGCCCGAGGGACGCATCCTC
Source organism: Acidimicrobiia bacterium (assembly GCA_048550235.1). Taxonomy (GTDB): domain Bacteria; phylum Actinomycetota; class Acidimicrobiia; order Spongiisociales; family JAHEDJ01; genus JAHEDJ01. Next base: position 2,599 of record JBLYYS010000051.1, read on the forward strand.
GATCTCGGGAGCGGAACCGGGGCGGCGGCCGATGTGTTCGGCAACCGGGAGGTGGTTGCTCTCGATCCGGTTCCGGAGATGCTGGCGCTGAGTCCGATCCCTGAACGTGTCGTGGGGTTCGGCGAGTCTCTGCCCTTCCAGGATGGGTCCTTCGACGGGGCCTTCTCTGCCTACGTGTTCAGAAACTTGGTGTCGATCCCGCAGACATTGGCGGAGGTCGCCCGGATCTTGAGGCCGGGTGGGGCATTGGTCGTGATCGGACTGGGTCGTCCGCGCAACGTGGTGGCCAGGGTCTTGCACCGCATTGGTTCTGCCGTGTTCTTGCCGTTGGCAGGCTTATTGATCGGCTCACCGGGCGAGTACTGGTACTTGCATCGTTCGCTGGACAAGCTTCCGCCGCCGGAGGAGCTATTTGCAGCAGGTCCGTTGGCGTTGGAACGGGTCTGGCGGATGGGCCCTTTGGGTTTCGTCTACGGTGCAGTGTTGCGAAAGGCTGAGAGCTGACGGCTAATGGCCGATGGCGGCCTCGCCCATAGGGCGAGGCCTACCCGTGCACCCTGCCTTCGCGTGGGCAACGACCGTCGCTTTCCGAGTCGCCGGCTCGAGCCAGGCACTCCTGCGGCACCCGGGGCGTATCGCTTAGGGCTGCTTCCTTCCGGACCTGACCCGGTTCACGAGACCCCGCCGCGCAGGACCCAACCGTCAACACCACGTGCCCGATGCAAACCCGACCGCTGTCACGCTCGGGCAGGGAATTCAGTCCCGCATATAGAGGATTTCGGGTTCAGGGCACCCCTAGCACCCCACCTAGCACGGAGATGACATCATAGCTTTGCCGCCAGGTCTGGTTTCTCCCCCAGGTAGCGGGCCCGACATATGGGATAGTCCCCCTGTAGGGGCAAAGTACCGCAGCGGCTTTGCCGCTGGGGGTAGGGGGCTCTTGGTGGTTTGCTGAGAACTGATGGCTGATAGCTGAAACCGGGCCAGAGGCCCGGTTTCTACGCGGAGGGAGCGGGATTCGAACCCGCGAGGGAGCTCACACCCCCTACACGCTTTCCAGGCGTGCGCACTAGGCCAGACTATGCGATCCCTCCAGGGACGTCATAGTGTAGATGCCGTGAAAGACCTCGACTTCGTTCAACCCATGGCCCTCGCGTTGCAGGAGGCAAGGGCAGCTCTGGAACACGGTGACGTCCCTATCGGGGCTGTGCTTCTCGATCCGGATGGAGACGTAGTCGCAGCCGACCACAATCGGCGAGAAGAGGTCCACGACGCTACCGCTCACGCCGAGATGCTGGTGATCAGCAGGCGATCCCGCGAGATCGGTTCCTGGCGACTCACCGGCCACACGCTGGTCGTGACCCTGGAGCCGTGTCCAATGTGCGCGGGCGCGGCGATGTGGTCTCGTGTCGATCGGATCGTTTACGGAGCGCCCGACCTCAAAGCCGGGGGAGTGTGGAGTCTCTACAACATCCCCCAGGACCGTCGTCTCAACCACTACTCAGAGGTGATCGCCGGCGTCCGAGAAGAAGAATGCGCCGAGCTACTGACGGCCTTCTTCGAGTCCCGTCGCTGACCCTGGCTTCCTGTCAATCGAGGGTATCGAAATCGAGACACCGTCTTGACAGGAAACTGCATCGAGGGTTCGTGTCAATCGAGGGTATCGGATTTGAGGCACCGTATTGACAGGAAACTGGGAGGACGAGTGTGCTGTGTACAATCTTCGGTCCTGGAGGGATCGCATAGGCTGGCCTAGTGCGCGGCACTCGAAATGCCGTAGGGCGTTTACCCGCCCTCGTGGGTTCGAATCCCACTCCCTCCGCCACCAGGCTGCCGCTGTGAGCTGATGGCTGACAGCTGACGGCTGCTGCGGGCCTGGCCCGCAGCGTTGGAGGGATGGCCGAGCGGACGAAGGCGACAGTCTTGAAAACTGTTGAACCGTGTTAAGCGGTTCCGTGGGTTCGAATCCCACTCCCTCCGCCGAAGGCCTGGGGCAACAGGCCCCTCCTGGGCATGAGGCGATGCCTTCTGCGTTCTCAGTGGTGCGTATCAGGCCATTGGTAGGTTCGAAGCGGTACTGGCGAAGGTCAC
>JBLYYS010000052.1:0-3083 GCA_048550235.1 Acidimicrobiia bacterium
GGTCGAGGCCGAGACCACAAGTCCAACCATCACCCCGCAAGTGGGGACCCAGGAGTCATCATGTCAGTTTCTTTCGCCCGTCTTGGGCTGCCCGATCCGCTCGTCCGCGCCCTCAACAAGCGCGGAATCACCGAGCCCTTTCCGGTCCAAGAGACCACCATCCCCGATGCCCTTGCCGGCAGAGACGTGTCGGGCAAGGCGCCTACCGGATCCGGCAAAACGCTCGCTTTTGGCCTGCCGCTGCTCGCCAACGTGGAGCAGGCACGCCAACACCGCCCCCGAGCACTGGTCCTTGCCCCCACCCGCGAACTCGCCGAGCAGATCAAGCAAGAACTGTCACCGTTATCCCGATCGGTGAACCGCAACGTGTTCGCCATCTACGGTGGCGTCAGCTACGGACCGCAGAAGGCTGCACTTCGCAAAGGCGTTGACGTACTCGTGGCAACACCGGGCAGGCTCGAGGATCTGATTGAACAGCGTTCGGTCGACCTACGTGACGTCGACATCGTCGTCGTCGACGAGGCAGACCGTATGGCCGATATGGGATTCATGCCGGCCGTCCGCCGCATTCTCGACCATACGTCACGTCCGCGGCAGACGCTGCTGTTCTCGGCAACCCTCGATGGCGACATCGCAGTCCTGAGCCGCGACTACCAGAGCGATCCGGTACGTCACGAGGCGGGAACGGTGGAACCAGAGACCATTGACGCTACACACCACTTCTGGTTGGTCAATCGCCACGATCGTGTGGATCACACCGCCGATCTGGTCCGCAAGGCAGGTCGTTCGATCGTCTTCACCCGCACCCGTCACGGCGCAGACCGTCTAGCCAAACAACTCGGTCGCGTCGGCGTCGGGGCCGTGGCCATGCATGGTGGCCGCTCACAGGCTCAGCGCAATCGTGCTCTCAAGGAGTTCTCGACGGGACGCGCCCAGGCACTCATCGCCACCGATGTCGCTGCTCGAGGCATCCACATCGACGCGGTTGCTTCGGTGATTCATTTCGATCCGCCGGGCGACCACAAGGACTACCTGCATCGATCCGGTCGCACCGGGCGGGCCGGAGCCACGGGGACGATCATCAGCCTGGTCACAGGAGACCAGCAAAGGGCCGTCCGCAAAATGCAGAAGGATCTCGACCTGCGTATGCCCATCGAAGCGCCCCGCCTCGACACCCTTCATGTCGAAGGCCCCACGACCGTGGAACCAACTCACCGCAATCGCAATCCCAGACCTGCCCCTACCCACAGACGAGAGACTTCGGCTGCGAAGTCAGAGGCGCCGCCCACCCGACGCAAGGAAACGCCGCGCCGGAGACCGCATCGGGAAGTCACTTCAGATGGTCAGAGCGTGTACGTAGGGAATCTTCCCTGGGGTGCAACTGATGCAGACATCCGAGACCTCTTCGCACGATTCGGTCGCGTACACAAGACAACGATTATCACGAATCGCAAGACTGGTCGTTCACGTGGCTTCGGTTTCGTCGACATGCCGCACGAGGCTGCCAACGATGCCGTCAAGGAACTAAACGGAGCCTTGCTCGAGGGCCGTGACCTGAGGGTCCGCCTCGCGCATCCCGATACCGACCGCAACTAACACCTCACTTCAACATGATGGGCCGACCGGCCCGAGACGAAAGGAGTGCCGATGACGGCACCAGAAACCTCGCGCGCGCCATGGAAGCTGAACCAGCTTCTCCAGGGTGCGACCTACCTCGCAACAACCCGCCACCGCATGGTGGTCGGCGAATACCTCGGAATGGAGTCACCGTACGGCGACCGAGCCATCCTCCTACGCAACGGTGGCGGGACGACTTCCATCGCCATCGCTAGGGTCACCTCGATCCAGGCCGTTGCCGCCTAGGAATAGAGACCACTGGGCAAGTGGCAAGTGCCGACACCTGATCTGCCTACCCGACTGACAAGCCGATGACCCGAGACAGATTCAAAACGTATGCATATGCAGCAACGGCTTCCGTAGCTCTCTTCATTGGCCTGGCTGCCCTCAAGTGGTACTTCTGGGACATCGTCGTTCAGGAGGCAGGTGAATCGGACCGATCGATGCTCTTCTGGGGTATACCGATCGCGTTCATCGGCGTCGCAGCAGTGGCGATCGGGACAAGCCTGGCCGGCTTCGCCTCCAGGCAACTCCGGAGAAGGCCTCGCGACTAACCACTCGACCGCCAACCCAGTCGCGGTTGCATAGGGCGGCTGCTCGGGAGTCTCGAGGCAACTATCGGTCGTCCTCCGCGAAATGCCGTTCCGGTCGTTCCGGATTCGCCATACTTGCCGAAGCCGACACCGGCTGGTCGTTGTGACTGCAACGATCGCGCTCAGATCCCTACAATGCGGTGGCACCGATGGTGCGCCGAGGGCCGGCGCATGCCAGAATCGATCCGGGTTCGATAACCAAGCAGGAGACAGTGACCAAACGTATCCTCGTCATCGACGACGCCCCAGCCACTTTGAGACTCCTACAAGTCGCGCTTGGGCGAGAGGGATACGAAGTCGTAACCGTGGACGATGGTGTCGCAGGCTTGGAATCTGCATCAGCACAGACCCCGGATCTCATTATTCTCGACATCGCCCTCCCCGACCTGGATGGATGGGAGGTTCTCGCCCGATTGCGTGAGAACCCTCGAACAGCAGACGTTCCTGTCCTGATCATGTCGGCGCACGATTCAGATGACATCCAGGGCCGCACCGATCTCAGTGCTGCCTCGGCCTTCATCGGCAAGCCGTTCGCGCCGGAGATGCTCCGCAAACAGGTGCGACGAATCCTCGACGCCGAGTCCTAGTCGCCGTCAGTCGTACGTACCGCTTCCCGCGGCAGAAACGCCGGGATGATCGTCAAAGCTGCCAAAGCCGCCACGATCATCGACACCCACATGATCATCGACACCTGCGGGTGGATAGCGAGCGGGGATAACCACAGGGCGCTCAATGCGATGGCGATGCCGAGCGCGTTGGCAATGATCGGTCGACCGGCTCGGTCGATCGCCCGAAGAACGTACCCGTCTCCATCCTTTCTCGCGTTGTCGATGGCCGCCACGAAGTGGATGGCGTAGTCGATACCGACGCCGA
>JBLYYS010000053.1:0-7989 GCA_048550235.1 Acidimicrobiia bacterium
AGGGCAACCAGCAAAGCGAACAGGACAATCTGAGTCCCGCTAGTTCTGTTGGATACGAAGACCTCGGGGTTCTTCCCGTACAGGTCTAGAACCGGCGCCGCGAACCCGGCGGCACTCAGAGCTGCGAGAACCAGGAAGCGGTGCCAAGGTCTGCGACGGTCAATCTGGCGCTTCGGCACACGCAGATGGTATCTGCAGTCGCACGCAATCGAAAAGCGCCGACCACCCTCTCGAGCGGTGGCTACTGAACGAAGCCCAACCGATCCAGAAGCTCCGGATGCTGCTGCCAGTCCTTTTCCACGCGCACCCGAAGGTCGAGGAATACCTTTGTCCCGAGAATCGTCTCGAGCTCCGATCGTGCCTCGGCACCCGCCGTCTGCAACATGCTGCCGCCCTTGCCGATGACTATCCCCTTCTGCGAGGACCTCTCGACGATCACCAATGCATCGACGTACAGCGTTCCTGAGTCACGCTGTTCCATCTCCCTGACCGCAACCATCAAGCTGTGTGGCAACTCCTCCCGCAATCGGTCCAGGAACTTCTCCCGAATTATCTCACCGACGAGCTGCTGTTCGGGTTGGTCTGAAATCGCGTCCGGCGGGAAGTAGAGGGGCCCTTCTGGAATCCGATCGAACAGCTCGCCGGCGACAGCTTCTACGGCATCGCCCTCGAGAGCACTAGTCGGAACATATGCGTCAAAGTCCCACTCGGCAGCCTCTATCAGTCGCTCGGCAACGGTCGGCTTCGACGCAAGATCGACTTTGTTGACGATCACGACGACGGGAGTCCCGGCGTCTTTGAGGCGTTGGGCGATCCTTCGGTCACCGGGGCCAACCGGTTGAGTGGCATCTAGCACAAACAGGTTGACGTCCGACTCTGCCAGGGTGCCGTAGACCAGCGAATTGAGACGCTCACCGAGTGCGGTTTTCGGTTTGTGAAGACCCGGCGTATCGACCAGAACCAACTGCGAATCTGGCTCGCCCGAGTCCAAGGATCGTGTGACTATCCCCCTGATTGTGTTGCGCGTCGTCTGGGGACGCTTGGAGGTGATGGCGACCTTGCTGCCGACGAGCGCGTTGACAAGAGTTGACTTGCCGACATTCGGTCGGCCTACGACGGCGACGAACCCGGATTGCGTCACGAGGTCGGTCCGGTCACACTCACCTGTGCCACCCGACGACCCTGCACCCGTGTGGCCGTCAACGCCACCCCATCAACCTCGAAGGTCTCGGCTTCTCGGGGGACACGCCCTGCGAGGCCGAGTACCAGACCTCCAACCGTGTCCCACTCCTCATCGGGCAGATCAACACCCACCAGCTCACTGAGAGCTTCGACGGATAGGCGTGCGTCGACGAGCAGTCTGCCATCCTCGGCTACCTCGACCATCTCTTCTTCGGTGTCGTGTTCATCCACGATTTCACCGACCAACTCTTCGATCAGGTCCTCGATAGTGACTATCCCTGCAGTCCCGCCGAACTCGTCCACGACGACGGCGATGTGCACTTTGCCGGTCTGCATGTCACGCAGCAGGTCCGACACGCGCTTGGTCTCGGGGACGAAATAGGCGGGTCGCATCAGGTGCGAAACGGCTGCCGGTGCAGATCCCTCATCGAGAAATCGCAGCAGATCCTTCGCATAGATGATGCCGCGGATGTCATCAAAGCCCTCCCCGGTCACCGGCAGCCGGGAGTAGCCGTGCTCAACAACGATGTCGACGGCCAGGTCGCTCACGTCGGTTTCACGGATGGTCACCATGTCCGTGCGGGGAACCATCACCTCACGAACGATTGTGTCTGAGAAATCCAGCACGCTGCTGATCAGCTCGATTTCTTCCCGATCCTGGGCGTCTTCCTCGCCATCCTCTTCCTCTTCGAGAAGGAAGTCAGAGGCGCGGCCGCCAACAGCCACCGCCAGTTTCAGGACCGGAGCCAGTCGGTAGGCGAGGCTACGCGGACTCCTGCGCCCAACCGAGCGGGGAAGTAGGTCCCCGATCAAGATCACTGCGATGCCGAGCCCGGTAAGAGCCAGAGCGAACTGCCATCCGGACGCAGACTCGGACATCGCCCACGCCGCCGGAATGATCGCCGCTACCAACGTTGCGGAATGCACCATTCCAATGGCGGGCTGAATTCTCGTGCGATCGTCGAGCAGTTCGGCAACAGTTGCCGCGTTTTCGTCACCCTCGGCGGCATCATGTAAAGCGTCGGCACGCGGAGTCGAAACCAGCGAAGCTCCGCCCGCCCGCAAAGCAGCGGCAACAACGAGGAGGACCAGCGATAGCGCCAGCGCTACTCCAATCATGGACGTTTCCTTCCCACCAGTTTCAGAATCTCCGCTTCTCGCCGCTCCATTGCCTCGGCCTCGGATACATCTCCATGGTCGTATCCCAGCAGATGAAGTATTCCGTGGGTGACCATCAATGACAGTTCATCTTCAAACGCTACCTGCCGCGATTCCGCCTGGCGGCGAACGTAGGCCGGGGCAATCACGACGTCTCCGAGATTCAACGGAGGGCCGTTCAACGCCGGTGCCGGCGGTCGGCCGGGAACGAGTTGCTCCAGCGGGAACGCCAGCACGTCGGTCGGACCCTCTTTGGACATGAATCGTTCGTTGTAGTCGGCCATTTGCTCGTCCGTGACCGCCAGAACGGTTACCTCGGTATTCGGAGCCAGGCCTTCGGCAACCAGTGTCACTTCGGCGAGATCACGCAAATCAATGGCCGGAAGAGATTCGTCTTGCTCGTCGGCGAAGAAGACGTTCATTCGGTGATCGAGTCCCCCGCGGAAGCTTCGCCGTCACCGACGCTGGCCGGTATCTCGTGCTCGGGAGCTGCACCCGGGAAGTTCGGGTAGGGGATCCGCTGGTGGTAGTGACCGATCAGTGCATCGACGAAAGCTTCCTTGACGTTGGTCAGATCGCCCATCGTCAGGTCACACTCACTCAGTTGTCCGTCAGCAACCTTCTCATCGACTATCCGATCACTGACTGAGCGGATTGCATCAGGTGATGGGTCCTCGTCCTGAAACACCGCGCGGCAGGCGCCCTCGAGGGAATCGGCCATCATCAGGATGGCCATCTCCTTGGAACGTGGTTTGTGTCCGGCATGTCTGAACAACTCGACGTCGACGTCGCCGCCACCATTGTTCTCCAGAGCCTTCTGGTAGAAGTACTGCATTATTCCATCACCGTGATGGGAGACGATCCCCTCGGCAACTTCGCTAGGTATCCGATACTTCTTTGCCAGCGCCACGCCATCCGTAACGTGCTTGCGGATTACGTCGGCGGATTCTTCCGGCTCGAGCATGTCGTGCGGATTCGAGATACCGAATTGATTCTCGATGAAGTAGGTGGCGTTCTGAGTCTTCCCGAGATCGTGGTAGTAGGCGGCAGCAAGCGCCAGGAGGTTGTTCGCTCCGATCGATCTGGCCGCCTTGTCGACCAGCGTGCCGACCATCAAAGAATGGTTGAACGAGCCCCACGCCTCTTCCTGGAGCAGCTGCAACGCAGGGTGGTTTCGGTCGATCACGTCTAGCAACCGGAGTGTGGTCGTTATGTCGAACATGACCTCGAGGAACGACAATGCCGCCAGAGCAACGAGGCTGGTACCGATTGTCACGATGAAGGCGATCGAGGTGGCCTGCAGGACAACATCGGCCGGTTGGGCAGCGCCCGGGCTGTGGAAGAACCATGCGACCGCCGCAGCCGCAATCGCAACCGCAACGGATGAGTACAGGATCGCCCTCCGCAGATCGCCACGGGTCGAAATGGACGACACGAACAGAATCGGCGCCATTGCGGAAACAAGCGCGAAGGCAGCAAAACCGCTGTCTCCTGTTGCCAGTGCGGTCAACAGAGAGGTCACGAGAGCCATGAGCACGCCAATTCGAGGATCGAAGAGGATCGCCGCCATGAACCCGAGTGCCGCCGCAGGAACCGCGTAGCCGGCCAGGCCGTCGAGTACATCGAAGACGCCTTCGAGGGCAACGGCACCCCTCGCGCCGGCCGCAGCCAGAACGATCAGAATTCCGAACAGGGCAACGCGGCGACCGGCACCCCAAAAGAGCGGGCGGAACCTAGCCAGGTAGGTCGACACGATGGTGACCGTCAGCGCTACAACCGCGAAGAGTTGGTAATACTCAAACTGAGTCGCCGCATTCAGATTCGCCTCATCTATGGCGTTGAGGGCAACTTCCGTGAAGAGGTCTCCTTCGCGGATGATGCTGGAACCCGGTTGAAAGGTAACCATTACCGGCTCGATCGCATCGGCTGCGGCCTGCCGGGCCTCCTCTGTCGCTGCTTCATCGAATGCGCGGTTGGGCAACAGTCGGTCGCTGACGACCTCACCTGCGGCGACGCCGGCTTCCTCGTTGCTTTCACCATCGAGTCGCACTAGTGGCGGAGCGGCGCGGAGTTGCTGCCTAGCCGTGAGCACTTCGCCAGCGTCGAGTCCTCCCGCTAGGAGTTCATTTGCTCGACGCAATGCCGCGTCTTCAACCGCATCCAGTTGAAGTGATGATCCTCCAACGTCCCGCATCACATCGCCTATCGCCAGCCGGGCAAGCGTGTCGATGGTTACCGGATCGAGAATTGTGGATTCTGCGAGAACTGCCTCTTGTGTATCCAGCGAGGTCAGGAATGGCTGGAATCCGATTTCGGGAAGAACGATTGGGTTGCCTTCGGTAGCCGTCAACTCGTCCGGCCAGGACTCTGTCGATGGCCCGAAGCCGGCGGGAATATCTCGATCCGTATCGTCGACCCATACGTAGATCGTCCCGACCACAACATCTGAGAAAATGAACCTGCCATCCGCACCAGTTTCGACGGATTGCTCCTCTCCGGCTCCATCAACCAGCTTGACGTCCAATCGATCGAAGGGGAGGTCGCCGTCCTCAGGGTCGAACGCTCCGTCGGGATCGACGCTCAAGGTGTCCGCGTCGAAGAACGCTAAACCAGACACCTCGATCGTCGCCGGCGCGGGTGGGATCGTCGTCGTAGTAGTCGTTGTCGAAGCCCCTGCCACGGTTGTGCCCGTGTTGTCCGGCGTCGATGTCGACGTCGTGGTCGTTTGAGGCGGTATCTCGGGCGGAATCAGCCGCGGGATCTGGTCGTTTGGTAGAAACACGCCGTCACGGACTACGTCGAATATCCCTTCGATACCGGCTAGCACTTGTTCGTTGATAGCCGGATCGACGTTGACCACAGGCGGGATCGCGTCGCGGGCTTCCTGGCGGGCAGCGGCGGTCAGAACCGGATTCTCGACCTCGAAGGGGTCGCCTTCCGGGGGGGCGACATACGATTTGAGCGCTGGTTCGCCGAGGACAAGCACGTCGGTCCGCGATTGCTGGTTCAAAGCGAGCAGGCCGAATGCGGCCGCGATTGTCATCGCCAGTACACCGGCCCGCACAAGTCCTACCCGTTGACGGAGGAAACTCATGCGTCCTCCTCATCGTGTCGACCGTAGGCCTCGACGATGTCGGCCACGATCTTGGCCCTTACGACATCCCGGGCCGTGAGCTCCTCAAACGAGATTCCGGGAATTCCCTGCAGGATACCCCGGACCAGCCGCAGTCCCGACCCCTTGCCCGTCGGAAGGTCAATCTGGGTTACGTCCCCGGTGATGACCATCTTCGAGTTGAACCCGAGTCGGGTGAGGAACATCTTCATCTGCTCCGGCGAGGTGTTCTGGGCTTCATCGAGGATCACGTAAGCATCATTGAGCGTTCGACCCCGCATGTACGCGAGCGGCGCAATCTCGATGGTCCCATGCTCCATGAGGCGAGCAGTCTCATCCGATCCCAGCATGTCGTAGAGGGCGTCGTAGAGCGGGCGCAGATACGGATCGATCTTGGCGCTGAGGTCGCCCGGCAGGAATCCGAGCCGCTCCCCGGCTTCTACCGCGGGCCTGGTCAGGAGGATGCGACGGGAGGCGCCGGAACGCAGCGCTTCTACAGCCGTCGCCATGGCGAGATAGGTCTTCCCGGTCCCTGCCGGGCCGATTCCGAACACGATCGTGTTGTTGCGAATCGAGTCGATATATCGGCGTTGACCCAGTGTCTTGGCGCGGATCATCCGGCCACCCCCGACCGGAATGCCAGACGAGAACACACCGGAGGGACTTGGGACTTCATCCCTCACCATCTGAACGACCCGATCGACTTTGTCCCCATCGAGACGCTGATCCTCTTGAACAACGAGGAGTAGTTCCGCCAGCACCGTATGGGCGCTGGCCGCGTCGGCCTCCGGCCCGTTCAGGTGAAACTCGTTGCCGCGCGCGACTATCTGGACCTCGGGAAAGGCCTTCTCGACGCGCCGCAGGTATTCGTCCTGCTCTCCCAAGAGATCCAGCATCAAATGATTGCTGGGGACGCGCAACCGAAGCTCGGAAGTGGATGCGCTAGATAGCAATGAATCCTCTACAGAAGGGACACATAGGGGGACGCCGCAGTATAGGGAACCCATGGCTGATCATGAAAGAGAAACGCCACGGCAAGAGCGTTCGGTTCCCCCGACGACCGGCCGGGAAGAGAATCTACCAACCGCCCATCAAGTGGAAGTGGATATGAAATACGGTTTGCCCGGCGGCAGGACCAACGTTGGTGATCAATCGCCAGCCGTCATCCAGACCCTCTTCCAGAGCTATTCGTGCGGCGAGGCCGAACAAATCGGCCAACCAGGAGCCATCCCCCAGATCCACCTCAGCTGCAGAATCCGCCAGGTGCTCCTTGGGGATCAGCAAGACGTGAGTTGGAGCGGTCGGAGCAATGTCCCTGAACGCATAAACGAGGTCGGTTTCGCCGACCGGAGTAGAAGGGATCTCCTTCACAACGATTTTGCAGAACAGACAATCCGTCACGAGACCTCCTCAGGGCAGCACAAAAAAACCGCCTCCCACTTGGCGGTCGTTTGCTTTTACTGCGCTCCGTCGACCCCAAGTGTTGCTAGAACGTCCACAATGGACTCTTCCGATTGATGGAGCAATCCAGCCAGCAGGCGCAGGTCGCTTGAACGAATCGTGAGAACACGACCGTTGAAGTCCTGCCGCATGATCTGAATCGCCCGCATGAACCGCTCGACAATATCCGTTGTCGAATCGTTCTCGAGGCGGTTCAAGTCGATGCTCACTCCACCGGTAGGCAGTCCGCGATTGGACGCCTGGGTGGACTGCTCATCGGGGGGAAGCAACTGATCTACGGGCACACCATAAAACGAGGCAAGCCGCTGCATCCGGGGAAGTGAAAGGCTTCGCTCTCCCCGTTCATACGCACCAAGCACGGACGCCTTGAACTCTGAATCAGAGTTCGCTTCGACGTCTTGAAGGGACAAGCCCTTCTGCTTGCGTATCGAACGCAACCGCCGACCAACGGCCTCGTTGTAGGACGTTTCGCTCATTAACGACCCTCCTCCCGCTGTCAGAGTACCAGCTATCGACCCGCGCGAGAAGGGTCACTTAGGGTGAGATTTGAAAACCTTACCTGGCTAGTCACTTCAGTACCAAGCCGGCGGCGAGTACCGCCACCGTATCCGTCCTGAGAGTCCTACCCGAAAACGACACTCTGGGCGCTCCCGCAGGTAGTTCATCCTCCGTGAAGCCCCCTTCGGGGCCAACGAGAATCGTGTAAGTATCTAGTCCCTTCGGGATGGACCCTGCCCCAGTCTGCTCGGCGACTATCAGTTGCCCCTGGAGCGATCCTATCTCCTGAGGCCCGCTGATCTGCATTAGCCACGCTCCGCGCGATTGCTCGAGAGCACCGATCGCCCATGACAGAGCCTTGGCGGAAGACGGTGGGGGCGCCTGCCCGAACCTCGAGTGAAGCCAGATCAGTTCATCCACACCCAATTCGGCAGATTTCTCTACGATCATCCGATTCCGGTCTTTCGACCTGAGGGGGGCGACCGCCAGACGCCTGACCGGGTGGGGACGGGAAACCTCGCCTTCCGATCCACGGACGACAACATCGGACTGCAGCTCACCGGTACCAACCGCTCCCG
>JBLYYS010000054.1:0-7664 GCA_048550235.1 Acidimicrobiia bacterium
GCCGGGGCGAGCATCGCCGGCGCCTCGGTAGCGGTCTTCTTCCTGGTCCTGATCGTCAGGCAGTTTGCGGTCGCGGTGCGCCGGTGAGTTCGGATATGGTGCAGAAGTAGGCCGCGTCTACCATCGGTGTCAGCGCCGACCACACCACCTCATCAATGTTGCATTCTCGAACTCTCCGCATAGTGACTTCAGTCGTCTTCGGCGTCCTCTTCGTCGTAGGTGTCTTTGGCCTACGGGTCGGCATGGCCTACTGGTCCATCGAAAGGGATGAATTCGACCCCGACAGCGCCCGCGACCGGATCGAGGCAATGACGGATTCCGAAACCGCGGAAGCGCAGGATGACCTCGTCGAATTGGAAACGCAGCTGAGTGAAGATGATCCCGTGGCGTTGTCAGATCCAGGGGAAGCGGATGATGGATTTGTGCTGGAACCAGTCGAGGACGATCCCCGGTTTCCCTTCATGCATAGTCCGAACCTCCCCGACGAGATGTTTACCTCGTTTCTGCTGGTCGGGTCGGATTTGAGTGGAGCGCTCGCGGACGCGATTGTGCTCGTGTTGCTCCCCAACGATGGTTCTGCGCCCATTCTGGCCAGCCTCCCGAGGGACCTCTATCTGCCGAGCCTTTGCACCGACAGCTACTCCCGCGTCAACGCCGCTCTGGGTGGATGCCGCGGAGTGGCGACGGGTGCCGAACTGCTGTCCTTGACAGTCGAGGACTTCACAGGTGTGGCGGTTGATCACTTCGCACAGGTGAATTTCAGCGGTTTCCGGCAGGTCATCGATGTGCTGGGTGGTGTGGAGATCTGCGTGGACAATCCGACCCGGGACTGGAAAGCCGACCTGTACCTAGACGCCGGGTGCACGCAGGCCAATGGTGCGCAGACGCTCGCTTGGGTGCGTACTCGCAGCACCCAGGAGCTCATCGATGGATCCTGGCAATCGATCGGTGCCAGCGACTTCACCCGCCAGGATCACCAGCAGACGGTTCTCGTTCAGTTGCTCTCCAAGATGAACGACTACGGCTCAATTGCTGGGTTGGGGGAGATTGCCGATGAGGTTGCCGAGCATGTACGACTGGACGAAGCCTTCTCGCTCAGGGATGTTGTTTCCCTCGCCTGGTCGTATCGCGACCTCGATCCCGATTCGCTGGTCCGTGTATCTCTCACCTACGACAACTACCGGACGCCGGCCGGGGCCTGGGTCCTCCTACCTACCGTTTCATTCGTCGAGGCACTTGCCGCCGCCTACCCACCGATTGCTGGGTAGCCGGGTACCACCGGCGGAAGAGTGCGTCTCTCCTATTGGAGAGTGCGTCTCTCCTATTGGAGAGTGGGTCTCTCCTTCTGGAGAGTGCGTCTAGCATCGTTCCGGCGCCAACCCTGACCTTCCCATGCCCGAATCTCGAACAATCCGAAGACTGCTGGCCATCGCTTTCGGTGTGGTGTTCATCGCAGCCTTTGCCGTTTTACGGCTGGGGTTGGAGTACTGGTCGATTGAGCGGGATGAGTTCGACCCGGTAGCCGCTCGGGAACGGATTGAAGCAGCGTCCCTTGCTTCTCCGACTGAGCCGGAACCGATTCAGGAGCCAGATTCTGCAGTAGGGGAGTTTGACCCACTGATGTTGAACAACCTGGATTTCGAACTCCAAGACGACGGATCAGTTCACGAGAACCCCGATCTTCCACCACCCATAGTCCTACCCGACATGAGCAGTCCACCGGTACCGGATGAGAAGTTCGCTTCCTATTTGCTCATCGGCTCGGACCTCAGCGGCTACCTGGCCGACACGATTCTCTTGGTCTTGGTCCCGTCCGACGGCTCGGTCCCGCTGATGGCCAGCCTTCCGCGAGACCTGTATCTACCGAGCCTGTGTTCGGGTGGCTACTCCCGTCTGAATGCTGCTCTCGGTGGCTGTCGAGGAGTGGCGTCGGGTCCCGAGTTGCTTTCGCTGACCATCGAGGATTTCACCGGAATTCCGATCGATCACTACGTGTTAGTTGGGTTCTCCGGCTTCGCGCAGATCATCGATGTACTCGGAGGCGTTCAGGTCTGTGTTGACAACCCAACCAGGGATATCAAGGCGAAGTTGGAGCTCGAGGCAGGGTGCATCCAAGCCGATGGTGAGACGACCTTGGCCTGGGTGCGCTCGCGTCGTCCGGAGGAACTCATCAACGACGAATGGGTACGGGTGGCAGGAGCGAGCGACTTCACCCGGCAAAGCCACCAGCAGGATGTACTCAGACAGCTGTTCGGCAAGTTGGGATCTTTCGGTTCTGTTGCCTCGGCGGGCGAGATCGCTCAACAGGTTGCCAATCATGCCCGACTAGATAGCGGGTTCTCGATAGGCGATGCTGCTTCAATCGCCTGGTCCTATCGGGGGATTTCCGGGTCGAGTATGCCCACCGTTCGTTTGTCGTACTCCGATTACCGCACTCCGGGGGGTGCACGGGTGTTACTGCCGGCGATAACGTTCGCCGAAGCACTCGCCAAAGTGTATTCGGGCTGATCAGAATCCCGACTGCTGGCCCTTCCAGGGCTCGGGTTCGCGACTCACATACTCGTCAACGGAAGGGCCTGCGAGCCGAACCAGTCGGCGACGACCGACGGAGTAGGTCACGACGAGAAGAACGATCAACGATGGCCATCCCGCGATCACACGGAAAGCAGTGGCGGAGCCGATGTCGTCCAATGTCGCCCATTGACCCAGGGCCCTGACAGTGAAGAAGGCCGCCCAGATCCAGGAAGCCTGGGTGTATGCCGGACGAACGCGCGGGTGCCAATACCAGGACAGGGGCCAGTCACGGGCGATCCAACTCGTCCACGCAACGAATGGACGCCGTGCGACGATACTTGCGACTATCAACACCGCCGTCCCGCCGGCAGAGACTATGGAGGGCAGGAAGAAGCCTTCGGGACCTTGAACGAGTGCAGCCGTCGCCGCGATAGCCACGCCACCTAGGCCGGCCAGAGCGAACTTCACTGAGTTCCCCCGTCGCAAGCGAATGATGACAATCGTTATGGCAGTGGTGACTGCCGCACCCGCGGCGGGAACCGGTCCCGCGAATGCGTTGACCAGGCCAAACACAATTGGTGGCAATACGCCGTCGGCAATTGAAGCGCGACCGAGGAGGACGGTTCGAAGTTCGGACGCGATCTCAGGGAGCATGGTGCGAGGGTAGGTCGCGAATGTGACAAGCGGTAAAGTCCGCGCAGATGAGATTCGGAATCGACATCGGCGGCACCAAGATCGAGGCGATAGCCCTCGATGACAGTGGTGTGGAGGTGATGCGTGAGCGCGTGCCCACACCGACGGCTGACTATCCGGCTCTGTTGGAAGCAGTTCGCGATCTGGTCGTGTCCTTCGAGAGCCAACTCGGCGCGGAGGCGACGGTAGGTGTGGGTCATCCGGGGGTCATCTCACCTGCAACCGGACAGATCAAGAACTCGAACTCACAGGCGCTTCTGGGCCACGCGCTTGATCACGACCTGGCCGCCGTCCTGGATCGTCCGGTTCGCCTCGCCAACGATGCCGACTGTTTCGCCCTGTCGGAGGCAACCGATGGCGCAGGTGACGGCTTCGCAACTGTCTTTGGTGTGATTCTCGGGACGGGAGTCGGCGGAGGAGTAGTCGTCTCCGGGCGCCTGGTGCAGGGACCGAACGCGATCGCAGGCGAGTGGGGGCACAACCCCCTTCCGCCTTCTGCGGCCGGGCCGGTCGAGCCGCTCGACTGCTACTGCGGCCGGGCGGGTTGCATTGAGAGATACCTGTCAGGTCCGGGCCTTTCAGCTGATCACCTGGCTATGACAGGCATTGCGACGACCGCGGCCGATATCAGCGCCGCTGCTCAGCTGGGTGAACCCGACGCAGTAGGCACACTTGACCGATATATCGAGCGCTTGGCCGCCGGCCTCGCCTTGGTGATCAATGTTCTGGACCCGGCGGTGATCGTTCTCGGCGGCGGTGTATCGAACGTCCAGGCGCTCTACGAACAGGTACCCCAACGGTGGGATAGGTACGTGTTCAGCGATCGTGTCGACACCCAACTCGCGCAGAATCTGCACGGTGATTCCAGCGGGGTACGCGGCGCGGCCTGGCTCTGGGACTAGAGCCAGTTCTGTTCTAGACCCTGCCGCGCTACTTCTCGCGTCCCGCCACGATATAGAAGATCAATCCGATCAACGGAGCGAACGCCACCACGAGGATCCACAAGACCTTGGTGCCGGAGGACTTCTTGTTGGAACCGACGATGTCGACGATCGCCCAGATGATGATGATCAGATGGAGCAATCCAAAGAAGCCGGTGTATGTGTTCGGGCGGAGCGCCTTTGGAACGGGACTGCACGCGGCCAGCGTCATTGAGGTGCCGGCTAGTGCCAGGGCATGTCTGTAGGTCTTCACTAGATGGAGGCTATCAGAACGGACGGTGCTCGTTCGGGTCGGCGACTAGACCAGCGAAAGAGCCGCCAACCGGTCAAAGACGACGTTCGTGTTCCGCAGGAATCGGTCGGTTGAGAAGCACTCTGCCAGCGCCTCCTCATCGAGTCCGACTTCTACATCGCCGCCGAGCAGTTCGTGTAGGTCCTCACCGTCGTCCCAGCTCTTCAGGGCGTTCCGTTGAACGATTCGATAGGCATCGTCACGTGTGGTTCCCGACTCGACGAGGGCGAGCAGGACCGCCTGACTGAAGACCAGGCCCCGCGTCTGATCCAGATTCGTCTGCATCCTCTTGTCATCTACCACCAGGCCCGATAGGAGGTCGGTGAACCTGGCCAGCATGTAGTCGAGCACCAGACAGGCATCGGCGAGGACAACCCGCTCGGCGGATGAGTGGCTGATATCCCGCTCATGCCAGAGAGCGACGTTTTCCAGACCGACCTGCGCATATCCACGTAGCAAACGGGCCATACCGGTCATGCGTTCTGAGAGGATCGGATTGCGCTTGTGCGGCATCGCCGATGAGCCCTTCTGGCCTCTGCCGAAAGACTCGCGAGCCTCGGCGACCTCACTTCGCTGGAGATGTCTGATCTCGGTGGCGAAGCGTTCGATGGAGGCGCCGGTTAGAGCAATCGCCTGGAGGAACTCCGCGTGTCGATCGCGATGTGTGATCTGGGATGACGCCTCTTCGATTCGAAGTCCGAGTCGATCGCACACGTATTGCTCGACCGGCGGGGGCGTGTGGGCGTACGTACCAACCGCGCCGCTGATCTTGCCGACTCCGATAGCGGCCCTGGCGCGAACCATCCGCTCGTGGTCGCGGGCGAGTTCGAACGCCCACGTCGCCAGCTTGAGGCCAAAGGTGGTCGGCTCGGCCCAAATCCCGTGAGTTCTGCCGAGCATGACGGTCGCGCGGTGCTCCAGCGCGCGATGCTTGGCAACCTCGAACAAGCCGGCGACTCGTTTGATGAGCAGGTCGGCAGCCTGCACCATCCGCGCACCGTTGGCCGTATCGAGGACATCGGAAGACGTGAGTCCGTAATGGACCCACTCACCGCCGGTCGCGGTCGAGGCAGCCAGAAGGTCGACGAAGGCTGCGACATCGTGATTGGTCACCCGTTCCCGCTCCGCAACTGCGTCCGCTTTCACCAGCGGGGCGACTCTGACGGCTGCTGCCGCCTCTGCCGGGGCCACGCCTTGGTCGACCCAGGCTTCGACCACGAGGGTCTCGACCTCCTGCCAGAGTTCGAATTTGCGGTCCTCAGACCAGATGGCAGACATCTCGGGCAACGAGTAGCGAGGAATCATCCCCCGATCCTAACGACGACGTTTTGGGCAGTATCGCTGATCACCCGTGACGCCCAATACTGCTTCAGAAACTGTGCTGGAGGGTCCTAGAGTGCCGGTAGCGCTTTCCTGAAGGGGTTTGATGATCGTCGTCAACACAGAAACGATACCCGGGCTCGACATCGTTGCCGTCAAGGGTTTGGTGCAGGGCAACACAATCCGTGCCAAGCACCTGGGTCGCGACATAACCGCAAGTCTGAAGAACCTGGTTGGCGGCGAGCTGACCCAGTACACGGAACTCCTCACCGAATCGCGCCGGCAGGCCGTTGAACGCATGATTCAGCAGGCACAGGAACTCGGTGCGGATGCGATTGTCAATGTCAGATTCACCACTTCGTCGATAGCGTCGGGAGCGGCTGAGTTGTATGCGTACGGCACTGCAGTGACCACTGCGAGATCAGCCGGCACAGGCTCGAGTCCAACCGCATCCCCAGCCGCGGTGCCCCGACCGGCGACCGGTCCTGCTTCCGCCCCGCCTCCGCCTCCGGTGGGTTAAGTGGAGATACTTCTCCAGATCTTGCTTCCGCTGATCGGCGTTTTGGTGTTGCTCCTCCTCGGTTTCACCGTTGGCCGGACACGCGAACGTCGCCACTTCGCGGAACTGGATGGGCGAGATGCAGAGCAGCGATCGTTCATGATCACGGACCTCAAGACTGTGCCGCCGGGAATGAGCCCCGATAGCGCCACACTGGTAATGGGAGCCACAGTCATCGCTTCTGACTACCTGAAGACCTTCCTGTCGAGCTACCGGATGATCTTCGGTGGCGAGATGAAGTCGTACTCGACGATGATTGAGCGAGCTCGGCGAGAGGCGCGGTTGCGAATGATCGAGGACGCCCGCGACCTCGGCGCGATGGCGGTCATCAACGTTCGTTTCGAAACTTCACCGATCTCGGGCACAACCGGACGCAACGCCGCCCCCATGAGCGAGGTGCTCTGTTACGGCACGGCCCTGCTTCCAGCGGCCGGCTGAGGTTCGATGAACCACGATCCCGGAATAGACCACGAGCCGGCGCTGGGTTCGGACCGGGAGACCGAACCCATCCACTGGGAGGCAACCGGCGAGGAACCTGCTCTCCGATGGACGGGGCGATCCGATCTACCGACCTTTCGGTCCGTCTACGAGGAGCGTTCACAGGCGACGACATCTTCACAGCGATGGAGGGCAGTCCTATTGGCGACTGTGGTGGCGGGTCCGTTCGCGGTTCTTGGAGCCTTCATGGGGTCAGGAGGCACCGCCAGCCTGGCCATCATCCTTGTGGTGGCAACCTTCGGGCCGCTGGCCGAGGAGATGTTGAAGGCTTCCGGAGCTCTCTATCTGGCCGAGCAGAAGCCATGGCTGGTTCCGGGCAGCTGGGCGCTTCCGCTCATCACGCTGGCCGCGGGCCTTGTGTTCGCAGTGATCGAGAACCTCGTCTACCTCACGATTTACATCCCCGATCCAACTCCCGAGATCATCCGGTGGCGCTGGATTGCGGGGCCGCTGCTGCACGGTGGAGCTTCGTTGATCGCCGGGTTCGGCGTCCGGAGAATGTGGATGATCACCCACCAGGAACGTACAGCGCCCCGACTGCGCCACGCGGCTCCGTATCTCATAACCGCAGTGGTTGTTCATGGGCTCTATAACCTGCTCGTCACCATTCTCGAGTTGACCGAGGTGATCTTCTGAGAAAGCTGAGCTCCGTACAGGCCCGGCGTACGGCCATTGCCGCCCAGGGATTCGGTCACGGCCGTCCGCTGGAACGAGTCGATGTGCGCCATATTCGCCGTCTCTTCCGCGATGTACTTCTGGTGCAGATCGACTCCGTCAACGTTGCAGTGCGCGCTCACTACATGCCGTTGTTCTCACGTTTTGGCCCCTACCCGGCAGATCTGGTGGA
>JBLYYS010000055.1:0-6274 GCA_048550235.1 Acidimicrobiia bacterium
CCAATTTTTTGTTAAATTTTAATTTTGTGTTTTTTTTCATCAAAGGGGATCCCCCAATTTTTTTTTTAATTGCAGATAACGTCAGAGTGTCATATATTTCTTATACACACGACATCGCGGTAACGTTACACTGGCGGCCGCTCTAGCGGTGGCCCCCGGGAAGGTGCTGGTCAACTCGGTCAACGGCGAAGAGGAATCACTCGACACGGTTCTTCCGATGGTCAAAGCAAGCGGAGCGGCCGTGATCGGCCTCACGATGGACGAGGACGGGATACCGGCAGATGCGGAGACGCGTGCCGCTATCGCCGAGCGGATCGTCGAGCGGGCCCTAGCCATCGGAATCCCAATCGAAGACGTTGTGATTGATCCGCTGGTGCTCACAATCGGAGCAGACCCCACCGCCGGGCGAGTGACTCTCGACACTATCGAGCTCATCAGCGAACGCCTCGGTACCAACATCAGCCTGGGCGCGTCAAACGTTTCGTTCGGCATGCCCGAGCGTCACACCCTCAACCAGGCGTTCCTGGCCCTAGCGATTCGGGCGGGAGCCACCTGTGTGATGACTCACGTGGCGCGCCTCGGCCTGTCGATCCGAGCAACCGAAGCTCTCCTGGGGCGGGACCCATTCGCCGGCCGCTACATCAAGATGTTTCGCAGACAACAGGACTGATCGGAAGAACGTACACAACCCGGTCGTTCAGTGCTCGACGGGCGGGAATCCTGTGTTACGGATGAAGCCTTCTATGAAGGTCGCGCTCTCCTCGATCCGAACATGCCGTACCGCCCCGGCTACCCGACGCGCCTCCCGGAGGAGGTCCGGATTCGAGGCCACCAACCGCGCTCCTCTACCGGCAACATTTCCAACCGGCTCGACAACGCCGCCGACACCGGGGGGTAGGACTCCCAATTTCATGAGCGACGAGGAGCGGAGGCTGGAGCCGAATCCGCCGGCCACATAGGTGTGCACTACTTTGTCGGGCCGCACACCTACCTCTGCGAGCAGGACTTCGACACCTGTCCGCATCGCACTGACAGCCAGCTGAACCTGTCGGACATCTGCCTGGGTGATACAGACACCATCTGCGATCGTCACTGAGCGCCCGTCAGACTGCTCGTCGATTCGCCGACGAATCGCCGGTGGGATGTCGAGATCGTAAGGATCCGCCACACGGCCGTTCGGAGCAATGACGCCTGCCTGGAGCAGCGCCACAATGCCATCGACCAAACCAGAGCCGCACAAGCCGACGGGCGACTTCCCTCCGATTGTTGAAATCACCAGCTCTTCACCAATCAAGTCGACACCACCAATAGCGCCGTCGACTGCAGGCATACCATCCGAGATGTGAACGCCTTCGAAGGCAGGTCCGGCCGCCGTGCTGCAGGCGACGGCCGACTCGCCGGTCGCCAGCACTATCTCCCCATTCGTCCCAAGATCGAGAAACAGCCGGGGGCCTGCCGAGGGGAGCAGATCGAGGGCAAGCAACCCGGCGACTACGTCCGAGCCGACGTGCCCGCCGACGCCGGGCAGAGATTTGATCTCCGCTCTCGGGAACGATCGAAAACCCAACTGTGAAGCCGATTGAGATTCAGGTTCGAGGAATACTGGGTCGTACGGAACGACCGCCAGGGGAAACGGGTCAACACCCCACAGCAAGTGAATCATCGTGCTGTTGCCAACCACTACGAGGTCGTCCACCAATCGCGGGTCCACGCCGGTTTCGAGGCAGATAGACGTCGCCGACGCCTCAATGGCTTCAACCACCAGATCTCGCAACAAATGGAGATCTTCTGGTGACTCATGAGCGCGCGCAATCCTGGCGATTACATCAGATCCAAAACGCCGCTGAGGGTTGGTGCGTGCGTCGACTCCGATCGGCGCGGCGTCATTCTCCTCAACCAGGAACGAGGCGATTGTCGTGGTCCCAAGGTCGACAGCCAAGCCGGCGCGTCCGGAGACCGCCGCTCGTTCACGCAACTCCGCCCGATCACCGTAGGACTCCGTCACGATTCTCAACTCGCCGGTGGCTACCGGAGGCGGGAGTTCGATCGTCCGATCGCCTGTCACGGAATGCTGACAGGCAAGCCTCCAACCTTGGTCGACCTCAGCCGGCGTCAGCTGATCCCGGTCTTCGAGAGTGGGAGTAGGCGGATCCGCCTCGAAGCGAATCCGGCATTCACCACAGGTTCCGGTGCCAGCGCAAGATTCGTCGGTTTCGATGCCGGCGCTGTGAATCGCCTCGAGGAGAGTCGAGCCCAATGGAAGGCGGATTACGGAATCGCTTCCGGCGATCGTTATGCATACGTCCACCGGGCGAACCCTATCATCCGATAGGGTTGAGGGAACGGCCCGTCCAATGGGCGGAGCAGAAATCAGCGACCGCAGCCACGCCGAAGAGGAGGCTATTTGTGTCCGAAGATCTGTCCTACCTCAGTGCAACCGAGGCCCTCTCCAAATTTCGGACTAGAGAGCTCTCCCCTCTCGAGCTCCTGGATGCGGTCATCGAACGGGCCGACGAGACCGAGCCTCGCGTCAACGCCTTCATGGACACATACTTCGACGAAGCGCGAGAACAGGCCGTCGCAGCTGGGGAAGCATATGTTGCGGGAACAGCGAGACCGTTGGAAGGTATCCCGGTCGCGATCAAGGATGAGCCCCGGGTGAACGGGAGACGGTGGACGCAGGGATCGCTTCTGTTCAAGGACCAGGTCGCCTCCGGTACCGACCCGATCGCTCAACGCGTTCTGGATGCCGGTGGCATTCCGCATGCTCACACCACGACCCCCGAGTTCTCGATGGCGATCGTCACCTGGACCTATCTGCACGGAATAACCCGTTCACCTTGGAACCTCGCCTTGAGCTGCGGCGGCTCATCCGGAGGGTCCGGCGCCAGCCTGGCGGCCGGTTCATCGACGTTGGCTATCGGCAGCGACATAGGCGGCTCGATCCGAATTCCGGCATCCATGAACGGAGTCAACGGATTCAAACCACCCTGGGGTCGGGTCCCAGAGTTCTGGCCGTGGAATCGTGAGCCGTATGCGGCGTCCGGTCCGCTTGCGCGTACTGCCGCCGACCTCATCCTGCTCCAGAATGTGATTTCGGGACCACTGCCCGGCGACATGTTCTCGTCTCCCGCCATCGAGATACCAACGGGCATGGCACCCATCGCCGGCATGCGCATCGCCATGAGCCCCGACCTCGGCTACTTCACTCCGGAAGCCGAGATCGTCACAGCGCTCAAGGCAACCGCAGCCGGTCTGCGCGACCTCGGCGCGGTGGTCGAGCAGGTCAGACTGGGGTGGACCTCACAGGCAGAGGACACGGCCATGACCCACTTGTCGTTCCAATCACGACCGATCCTCCAGGGAGCGATAGACAGCCTCGATGACGAGCGGCTCACTCCATACATCCGCGAGTTCTTTGAACGGGGACCGGTATCGGTTGATGAATGGATGGAGAGCTGGCAATACGGTGACGAAATGTATGCCGAACTCCAGCGCAAGGTATTTCTGGCAGGCTATGACGCGCTCATCTGTCCGACTCTGGTCACCACCTCGATCCCCGCCGACCTCGGCCATCCGGACGCTGGTGGCAAAAGCGAACTGGGAGAAATGCTGAGCCTGGCGATGACGTATCCGTTCAACATTCTCGGACGCCTTCCCGTCGCCAACGTGCCGATCGGTGTAGCCCCAAGTACCGGAGTGCCGATCGGGATGCAGATTGTTGGACCGATCGACGCCGATGTCATTCCTCTGCGCCTTGCCCTCGGCATCGAGAATGAGATCGGCAACTTCTTCGACCAACATCGGCCGACGCTCACCTGACGAGAGCCGACCCGATGGGTGAACCTACCACCGAGTGGCGATGCCCTAGCCTCAGCGCATGAACTCTGTAACGGTGATCGGGAGTATCAACCTCGACATGGTGGCAGGCGCGCCGCGACTCCCCGTGCCCGGCGAGACTGTGACCGATGCGGTGCTCGACACTCACCCTGGAGGCAAGGGTGCAAATCAGGCACTCGCCGCCCACCGCATGGGTGCGGACGTTTCCTTGGTCGGGCGAGTTGGATCCGACCCGAATGCCGATCAGGCATTGGCCCTACTCCGGGAAGGAGGTGTCAATCTCGAAGGCGTGACCGTCGATGCCACTGCCGCCACCGGCGTTGCCATGATCGTCGTCGATGCAGACGGCGAGAATCAGATAGTCGTCGCCCCCGGCGCCAACCGGCTGATCGTTCCAGCAGATGTGCACGTCGAAGGATCCGACGCGATCATCTGCCAGCTGGAGATCCCTCTTGAAGTTGTAGTCGAGGCAGGACGACGGACGACCGGACTCTTCTGTCTTAATGCGGCCCCGGTACGGCCGCTTCCACATGACCTGATCGAGCAGACCGACCTGCTGGTGGTGAATGAGATTGAAGCCGCGCAGTTGGGCGATCAGATCCACCTGACCGGCGGGATGTTGGCCGTCACGTTGGGCGGTGCAGGCGCACTGCTCTACCGGGAGGGACGGCAGGTGGCGAGCGCTACTCCCCCTGCGGTCAACGTGGTCGACACAGTCGGGGCCGGAGACGCCTTCGTTGGGGCGATGGTGGCGTCACTGGTGGCCGGGCGCACAGAAGCCGAGTCGCTGCAACGCGCGGTGATCGCAGGCGCCCTGGCCACCACGGTGCGCGGAGCGCAACCATCGGCTCCGACCCTTGCGATGGTCGAGGCAATGCTATGACCCCCATACCTGTCGTCATCGACTGCGATCCCGGTCACGATGATGCCATCGCGCTCATGCTGGCGGCAGCCAGTCCCGAGATCGATCTCCTCGGCGTGACCACGGTGGCCGGGAACACGACGGTCGAGAAAACCACTCGCAACGCGCTGGCGGTGCTCGAACTGATTGGCAGGACCGATGTCCCCGTCGCGGTGGGATCTGACGTTCCATTGGAACGCAACCTCGTGACGGCGGAGTATGTGCACGGGTCGACTGGGCTCGATGGTCCCGAGTTGCTCGACCCGGTCATGCAGCCACATGAACTCGGCGCAGTTTCCTTTCTGGCTCGAACGCTGGCGGCCTCGGACCAACGGATAACTCTCATTCCCGTCGGTCCGCTGACCAACATCGCAATGCTGATCTCGGCCCACCCGGATCTAGTTGAACGGATCGAGCGGATCGTATTGATGGGCGGAGCCATCAACCTTGGCAACGTCACTCCGGCGGCAGAGTTCAACATCTACGTCGACCCTGAGGCTGCCGATCTGGTATTCCGATCCGGCCTCGATATCACGATGATCGGACTGGATGTGACCCACCAGGCGCGATTGACTACCGACCATGCCGACCAACTCCGGCCGAGCGGGACGGCTGGAGCCTTCGTTGCGGACCTCCTCGACTACTTCGTCCCTAACTATCAGCAACGGATGGGCTTCGCAGGCGCCCCGATCCACGATGCACTCGCCGTTGCCCATGTGATCTGGCCCGACCTGGTCGAAACCGGCACGTTTGCAGTCGAGGTCGATACCAGCGCGGGACCATCGGCCGGTAGAACCCTGGTCGATTTCTTTCATGTCACCGGTCGAGAAACGAATGCCAAAGTGGGAGTGTCGGTCGAATCGGAGAGATTCGCGCGCGGACTAGCCGAGCGGATCTCGGCGCTGGACGGTGGGCCGGTTCGCTAGGCGCCCGCTTCTGCCCGAATCTCATCCAGGTGATCGGGGTCGCTGAGCAACGCCCTGAGAATGAATGAAGCGAACTGGTCCGCTACCACGTCAGCATCCGGCAGAGCCTCCCCCGCCGTGTCGGCGATGTCGCCTCGCAGGATCCAGACGATGGCCTTTTCGGCCAGGTCGGGATCGACTTTCACAAACTCCCCGGATTCAATCGCCTGCTCGATCAACGAGCGTCGAGATGCAACGAGAGCGTCGCGCCGGGCAAGTTTGTCGGCAAAGATCGGATCGTCGATGACCGTTTCGACCGCGGTCAGGTCATAGGCGCATCGACAGATGAAGGCAATGTCCCAAACGAGATATCGGTAGAGACGCAGAGCAGCCGAGCCCTCTCCAGCCGCCTCGCGCTCGGCCACACCCGCCGACTCGCCGTGATCGATATCGATGAGCTCGGACATGAGGTCCCGCTTCGAGCTGAAATGGAAGAACAGCGACGGTTGCTGGATGTCGACCGCGGCGGCGATCTCACGGGTCGAAGTGCCGTGATAACCCTTCTTGGCGAACAGCCGTGACGCCTCGCGGAGTATTCGCTGGCGGGTGGGGACTTCGTCTTCATGTA
>JBLYYS010000056.1:0-9011 GCA_048550235.1 Acidimicrobiia bacterium
CCCAGCGACTCGAGGATCGCCAGGTCCTGATCGATGGTCTCCTGGGGAAGCCGGTACTCAGGGATCGCCCCGCCGACCATTCCGCCTGCATACGGATGTGCTTCGAAGATTGTGACGGCAAATCCGGCGTAGGCGAGTTCCTGCCCGGCGGCCAGTCCCGCCGGACCGGCCCCGATGATTGCCACCCTGTCGCCGGTGCCCGGCTTGCGGGTGAACAACACGGGTTGCTCCTCTTGATCCATGATGAATCGCTTCATGTGCCGGATGGCCAGCGGTTGATCGAAGTGGGTCCGGATGCATGTGTTCTCGCACAAGTGGTCGCAGACCCGTCCCAGAATTGAAGGCAGTGGATTGTCCTCACGAGTCAAGCGAACGGCCTCGAGAAAGTTGCCGTCCCGCACTGCATTCATGTATTGCGGCACCTTCTGATCTACCGGACACTCGTCCACACACGGTGCTTCGATGCAGTCGAAGTACTCCAACGTGCGCGGGGTCTTCGAGTGATCGGTTCGGAACGATTCCTTGCGATAGCGCCAATCCGTACGGACCGCATCCGCATAGTGGCGCAGGTTGAGCCTGGCCAGCACCTTGCCGACGAGGACCTCGAGTTGCGCGGAGCGCTCTTCGTCGTAGCCGGCTTCGGAAGCCCATGCGTTGATGACTTCGGTCACCGAACGATCCACCGACTCGGAACGAAGTGCGTCGGCCAGACCCAGACACGTGTCGAGGTCGAGATCGAGGCCGGTGTCGGTCAGCGATGAATACCGGAGGAGGGGGGCGAACTCATCGAAGTTGGCGTCGCGAACGGCCGCCCTGGCGATGAAGTCGGGAAGATCTACGGCACCTACGTCGTCCATGGCCTTCTCGAGGTGCTCCAGGTATTGGACCATTCGCAGGTATCCGCCTGATTTGAGGAGGTCGGAACAGACGGTGACGGTCTTCATCCCGGACTTGAGTAAGTCTGCGACGTTGAAGGCGTCCGCTCCTCCGGCGAAAGAGAGCAAGAGATCGC
Source organism: Acidimicrobiia bacterium (assembly GCA_048550235.1). Lineage (GTDB taxonomy): Bacteria > Actinomycetota > Acidimicrobiia > Spongiisociales > JAHEDJ01 > JAHEDJ01. The sequence continues at coordinate 1,013 of JBLYYS010000056.1, forward strand.
CCCTGAAGTCCTCTGAGATTCGGCTGGCCAGATTGGTCGTTACCGCGTGGAGAGGACGACCGGAGAGGTACATCATGTCGTCCCCGTCAAAAACGGTTCGCCAGTTGTTCACCTCGAGGGTGTTGGAGAGCTTGAGGCCAAAGGTCAACCCGTTGGATGCGGCGACCCTGCGCAGATTGTGAAACATCGGCACGGCATCGTCGTAGCGGAGGTCGTGCCCGAACGCTTCGTCCGGCACCGGGACGTCGTCGAATCCGAGGTCTTCGTTGACGATGCCTCGCACGCGGTCGGCGCCCAACAGGGTCGGATTGCACTTCACCGAAGTGTGGAGTTTTCGCTCGTCCAGGAGGTACTCGGTGATCCGTTCGATCTCGTCTGGGGGGCAACCGTGCATGGTCGAAAGAGTGATCGTGTTGGAGATCTCCGCCGGTATTTCGATGTTGCGTATGGCCGGGTAGCGGGCGGCGACGATGTCGACGAAGGCAGGGAGATACTCCGAAGCGTCTTTCATCGTGTCGAGGAACCATTGAACGTTTGGTTTCAGGATGCCTTCTAGGTTGTAGCCGACGCTCATGTTGAAGATCATCCCGGGACGGTCGCCCGGGAATCCCAACTTGTGGTGCAAGGCGTGGATGAGTACCCAGGCGCGCAAGTACTCGTCGAACGACTCGTAGACCTTCAGTTCCTGTGACCACTCGACGTTGTAGCCCTCGTCCTCGATGTCGATACAGGGCTTGTTGACATCCAGTTCGTCGAGTGTCTGGACGGTTTTGAGCTCAATGAACCTGGCGCCGACCAGCCACGAGACGATGATGTTCTGTGCCATCTGTGTGTGCGGTCCGGCGGCGACTCCAAAGGGGGTCTCGAGGTTGTAGCCGTACTTGTCCAACCGGAATCGATCGTCGGCCTTGGGAGTGAAGAACGCGGCGCTGGGGACATTGAATAGGGAGTCCTTCTGCTCGAGTTCGTCGAAGACCCAGTCGGTCAGTTGCTCCATCGAGATCGGATGGAATCGATCGGACATCTGTTGGCTCCTTGTTGCTTCTCAGAGTCGTGCGTGGAGGCGGATTGCTTGTTCGGCGGCTTTGGCGCGGACTTCGTCGGCGTCCACTCGTGTGGGTCTTCCGTCGGCGAATACCACTTCGTCATCGATTTTGACCTCTAGAGGGCGGACGCCCGGCGTGAAGGCAAGGTGCCATGGATCCATCGGGTCGTACGACCAGGTGACCTCGTCGTCACGAGCTTCAGGCATGATGTCCCACCCGGTCTCCAGCCACGACCAGGCCCGGTCCGGTCCGGAGGTTACGTCCACCGACCGTTGCATGACATAGGCCAGGCGGAACGATTCGATCATGTTGGCGCCGATACCGTCGGTTCCCAGAGCAACCGGATTCTTGAATCTGGCCGGATCGGCGTACCCGACTCCGTTGTTCAAGTTGGAACGAGGGTTGTGCAGGATCGTTCCGCGCAGATGGTGGTCGGTGGGAAGGTGAACGCAATGGCTGAGCAGCCAGTTGTCCCTCGTCAATCCCGCCAGTCTGGTCGGCGCGTCGACGTCACCGACTCCTTCGGCGACGTGAATGTGGACTCCAACACCCAGGTCCGATGCGAGATGGGCTGCACCTCGCAGCGATTCATCTGAACAGGTGAACGATGCGTGAATGCCGACGAGACCGTTGCCGCCCTCCTTGATGAAACGTTCGTTCTCTTCGAGACCCCGTTTGGCGCCGTCTACCCCGTGGCGATCGGTAATGCCATAAGCAGTCATGACCCGGACTCCGACCTCCGCGCAGGCCTCGGCGATAACGCTCAGGCTTCCTTCGATGGCGTTGGGAGACTCGTGGTGGTCAACGATCGCCGTTGTACCAGATTCGAGGGCCTCCAGTGCCCCGAGCATTGCCGACCAGCGAATCATCTCGAGGTCTAGAGCAGTGTCGAGTCTCCACCAGATCTGATCGAGGATCTCCTGGAAGTTGGTTGGCGTCTTCGGGGGCGGTGGCATCCCTCTGGCCAATGCCGAATAGAGGTGGTGGTGGGCACAAACTAGTCCAGGTGTCTTAGCTGCCATTTCGCTCCTTGTCCGCGCCCCAAGCTAGCCCCACCGATCATGTTCCGCGGCCTCTTCGAGGACCATCCTCCGGTTCGAACTAGTCTGGTTGGGTCGAATAGTCGGCATCCGGCTCCCGCTTCTGACCGGCGGCCGCGTCGACTCGAATCGAGTTTCTGAATGCGGAGATAGGGATACGAATGATCACTGATTATCACCGACCGGACACCCTCGACGAGGCTCTCCACCTGTTGCACCGCCCCGGGGTGAGTTCGATGGTGATCGGTGGAGGCACCGATCTCGTCACACGACAGATCAATACTCGGTTCGAGGTGATAGATCTCCAAGCAGCCTGTCCGAATGGAGTTTCTGAGTCAAGCGACCGGGTCGTGATTGGGGCGATGACGCGGCTGCAAGACCTCATCGCAGACGAGCAGGTGCCGCAGCTATTGCGCGACCTAGCCCGGCGCGAGGGTCCCAACACCCTCCGGAACGCCGGGACGATAGGTGGCGCGGTGGCGGCTGCCGATCCGGAGAGCGAACTCGTCGCGGGCCTTCTGGTGCACGATGCCGTCGTCTCGTTTGCCGGGTTGGATGGCGAGGCTTCCGTTCATTTGGACGAATTCCTTGCCGATCGCAGTTCAATGGATGGCGGCATCATTGTGTCGGTATCGGTGGCGACCGGGGGAGTGACGGCGGCTGCGCGGACTGGAAGGACGCCTGCCGATACGTCGATCGTCGCCGCCGTCGGTCGTTCGACTGCCGACGGGACTCTGGTGGCGCTGACCGGGGTGGCTGTGACTCCGATAGTGATCACAAGAGCGGAAGTATCAGGCCTGCAGCCGCCACCCGACTTTCGCGGTTCGTTGGAGTACCGGCGAAGTCTGGCCGGAACTCTCATCGATCGTGTCCTCGCCGACCTCGGAGGCGCAGCATGATGGTGAACCTGACGATCAACGGTCGGGAGCGGTCCTTCGAATGCGCACCCCATGAGTCACTGCGAGCCGTGCTACGGCGGGAAGGGTTCTTCAGTGTTCGTTTCGGAGCTGAGACCGGCGAAACGGGCGCGGCCGCGATTCTTCTCGACGGACGACTGGTGTCGGCAGAGATCATGCTGGCCGCACAGGCGGATGGTCACAGCATCGAGACAATCGAGGGCCTGAATCCGCCGCTTGGTCTCCATCCCATCCAGGAAGCCTTCGTGGTAGCAGGTGCTATCCAATCGGGTTACTCGACTCCCGCCATGATTCTCGCCGCCAAGGCGTTGCTCGACAGCAACCCTGACCCCAGCGAGGCCGAGGCGCGCGAAGCTCTGACCGGTATCCTCGATCGCGAAACCGGCTACCTCCGCCCGGTACACGCCATTCTCAGGGCGGCAGCCATGCTGCGGGGCGAATCGGTCCCCGACATCGAATCCACTCTGATCGACCCGCTGTCCGGTACCGGGGCTTCTGATGACTTGGACCCTCTCGACCTCCCTCCGCTCGCACCCAAGGTGATTCCGAGTCCCGACGTCCCGGAAACACAGGTGGTTGGCAAGCCGGAGCGCAAGGTCGACGCCATCAAGCTGGCAAAAGGTCTGCCGGCCTTCGTCGACGACATCGAAATGCGCGACATGCTCTACGCCAAGATGCTCTACAGCCCTCATGCCCATGCCCGAATCGTCAAGATCGACGACTCGAAGGCGCTCGCCCTACCGGGAGTGCATGCAGTTCTGCACCACGAAAACGTGGAGCGGGTGCGTTATGCCTCAGGCGGTCAGAGCTACCCGAATCCATTGCCCTACGACCAGGTCAGCTTCGACAACAAGGTTCGACACGTCGGCGACCGAGTCGCAGTCGTCGCAGCAGAGTCGATCGAGATCGCGGAAGCCGCGGTTGATCTGATCGAGGTCGAATATGAGGTCCTGCCTGCAGTGTTCGACGAGAACGAAGCCATCTCGGGCGATGCTCCGGTGATCCACGACGAACCCGATATGGAGGGTGCCCACGACGCATCTCGCAACATCGTGCAGCACATCGAGGCTGAGGTCGGGGACATTGCCGCCGGCTTGGCTCGGGCGGATCGAGTCTTCACCAAGACCTTCAGGGTCCATCAGGTCCAGCAGGCCCCCATCGAGCCGCACATCGCCATTTCGTGGTTGGACAGCGATGAACGACTGGTGATAAGAACCTCCACCCAGGTGCCGTTCCACGTGCGCCGGATGGTTGCCCCGCTACTCGGGTTGCCGGTCCGTAGGGTCCGGATCGTCAAGCCCCGGATCGGCGGGGGGTTCGGTGTGAAGCAGGAGATGCTGATCGAGGACATCGTCGGACATCTCACGTTGGCGACCGGGCGACCGGTACGCCTCGAACTCAACCGCCATGAGGAATTCGTCTCCAGTCGGACCCGTCACCCTCAGACCATCACCTTCACCACCGGCGTGAACAACGACGGGACACTGGTCGCCCAGCAAATGCGCACCGTGGGGAACACCGGACCCTACGGAACCCATGCTCTCACAGTGCAGATGGTGAGCGGACTGCGCGGTCTGAGTTCCTACAACTGCCCCAACAAGAAGTTCGACTGCGATGTCGCCTACACCAACGTCCCCGTGGCCGGCGCCTACCGCGGATACGGTGCCCCCCAGGCGCTATTCGCTCTCGAATCTCATATGGAGGACATCGCCACCGAACTCGGGATGGACGTCCTCGAGTTCCGCCGGCGCAACTGGACGAAGGTCGGTGATCCGTTGGATGTAGCGGCCGAACTCGGCGAGGGTGCGGCCGAGATGAAGGTCATTCCGGTGGTCACCTCCAGCGGTATGGAAGAGTGCGTTGCACAAGGCAAGAGAGCGGTGGCCTGGCATCGCCGCAACGACCCCGCATGGGTGCAACCGGCGGATCGCCCCAACATCCGCCGTGGTCTCGGCTTCGCCATGTGCATGCATGGCAGTGCGATCAGCGGCCTCGACATGGGCGGGGCAAGCCTCAAGATCAACGACGACGGGTCCTTCAACCTCCTGGTAGGTGCGACCGACCTCGGGACCGGCGCCGACACGATCTTGGCCCAAATTGCCGCGGAAGTGCTGGGCGTCCCGACAGAGGACATCGTTGTCTATGCAGCCGATACCGACATGACCCCGTTCGACGTCGGTGCCTACGCCTCCAGCACTACCTACGTGTCGGGAATGGCCGTCAAGAAGGCTGCCGATGAGGTCAGAAAGCAGATCGAGAAGCGAGCGGCACTCATGCTGGACGTCGACACGCCGGGTGAAATTACCCTGCGCGACCAGGCGGCGGTAGCGATTGATGGGCGGTCGGTCACTCTCGCGGAAGTAGCGCTCCATTCCCTCCATCAGGATGATCAACACCAGATCATGGCCACCGCCTCCTACGTTGCGCCCGATTCGCCACCGCCCTACGCGGCTCAGTTCGCCGAGATCGAGGTTGACATCGAGACCGGTCAAGTCACTGTTGAGTCACTGGTCATGGCGGTCGATTGCGGGGTTCCGATCAACCCGATGACCTCTGCCGGCCAGGTGGAGGGTGGAATGATCCAGGCACTTGGCTACGGACACTGCGAAGAGATGGCCTTCGACTCAGAGGGCCGAATGGTCAACGCCCGCTTCGGGCCGTACAAGATCTATCGCAGCGATGAAATGCCACGCATCGAGGCCTATATGGTGCAGACCATGGAGAAGACTGGTCCTTTCGGTGCCAAGGCGATCGCGGAGATACCCAAGGACGGTGTGGCGCCGGCCATTCGCAATGCCATCTTCAATGCGACAGGACGCCAGATAGACAGTATCCCGTTCACTCCTGAACGCGTCTGGCGAGCGCTGCAGTAGACCGTGGAGGAGCGCGACCATCTTCTCCGGTATTTGGCCACGGCCGTTACGGCCGGTCGACCGGTCGCGCTGGCGACGGTGGTTGAGACCCAGCGTTCGGTACCCAGACATGCAGGCGCGAAAATGCTCGCGTACGCGGACGGATCATCCCTCGGAACGGTCGGTGGGGGAGCCATGGAGGCGGCAGTCCTTACAGAGGCCTTGGACGCCTTGCGAACCGGGAGACCCCGACTACTCGAATACGATCTTCTGAATCCGGCCGATGGCGATCCCGGCATATGCGGGGGAACCGTCAAGATCTACCTGGAGCCTTTCATGCCAGCTCATACCGTCTACGTCATCGGTTGTGGACACGTCGGCAAGTCGGTTGTGGAACTCGCACACTGGCTGGGGTACAGGACCGTCGGCATCGATGATCGGGCGGAACTCGTCTCCGAGGAGGCTCTTCCTCATGCGGATATCCGATTCCACGGAAGCATCGAGGAGGCAGTTGAGAAACATCCAATCGGTCCCGACTCCTCAGTGGTTGTGGTGACGAGGAGCACGGATCTCGACGCCGCAGTTCTGCCGCATGTACTGAGCTCACCTGCCCGGTATGTTGGAGTGATGGGCAGCCGAACTCGATGGAAGTCCACTTCGGACCGACTACTGGCCGCAGGGATCTCTGCTGAGGAACTCGAGCGGGTCCACTCACCAATCGGTATAGAGGTAAATGCAGAAACGCTGGAGGAGATCGCGGTTTCGATCATGTCTGAGGTCATCGCGGTGAATCGGTCTCCCGAACGCTGATGCTCTTCGCCGGGCATACAACCATTGTGCGCGGGGGCGGCGACATCGCCTCCGGGGTCGTTTACCGGATGCACCAGGCAGGGTTCCCTGTCATCGTTCTGGAACTCGATCAGCCGTTGACCATTAGGCGCACGGTCTCAGTTTCAACCGCGGTGCTCGACGGATCCCATCGGGTGGAGCCACTTGAAGCCATCCGGATCGATACCTTCACCGACGCTCTCGCGGAAGCTCAGAGTGGTCGAATCCCGGTCGTCGTCAGCCCCCTCCTCCCGGATCTTCCGCCGTCGTCTCCGGTGGTGGTCGATGCCAGGCTCGCAAAACGCAATCTCGACACGACGATCGAAGATGCCGAGTTTGTAGTAGGCCTCGGTCCTGGGTTTGTGGCCGGGGAGGATTGTCATGCGGTCATAGAGACCATGCGCGGCCACCGCCTGGGTCGGGTCATCCTTGAAGGTTCTGCATCGCCGGACACCGGGGTTCCGGGAGTAGTCGGTGGAGAGGGTGGCAAGCGGGTCGTTAGGGCGGTTCGATCCGGGCGACTGCAATGGGTTGTGAGGATCGGGGACCTCGTGACCGCAGGTGAGCAACTGGGCACAATCGATGGGTCTCCGATCGCTTCCCAAATCGGTGGGGTCGTGCGCGGATTGCTGGCTGAAGGCGTAGTGTCACCAGGCCTCAAGATCGCCGACGTTGACCCGAGGGCCGATCGTGCGGCCTGCTTCGAGATTTCTGATAAGTCGCTCGCTATCGGTGGCGGTGTTTTGGAGGCGGTCCTGCAATGGATGAATCGGTCCCAGTGAGCCTCGGGCAACGGTTGGATCTCAGACCGCGGGAATTGATCGCGCTGGTCGGCGGAGGAGGCAAGTCGACCCTTCTCTTCTGGTTGGGCGCGGAACTGGCAGGGCAGGCGAAGCATGTGGTGCTGACGACGACGACCAAGATGGGACGTGATCAGATCACCGGCGATGTCTCGGTATGTCCGACCATCGAGTGCGCCGCAACACCGGCCGACGGCCCGGTCATGCTGGTTACGGGCGGGGACTCGCACAAGATCACCGGGCCACACCCAAGACAGCTCGATGCGCTCTTCGCCGGTGGTTCTATCGACTACCTGATAGTCGAAGCCGACGGAGCGCATGGTCGGCCGTTGAAGGCGCCGGCATCGCACGAACCGGTGGTACCCGACACTTCAACGATGGTGGTCATCGCGGTGGGGGTCGATGCGGTCGGAATGCACCTCGGCGATGCATCTCATCGTATTGAACAAGCAGTCGAGTTTTCAGGACTGGCCGTCGATCACGTTCTCACGAGCGCGGATTGCGCAACGATCTTGA
>JBLYYS010000057.1:0-6344 GCA_048550235.1 Acidimicrobiia bacterium
ACCCGGCTCGAATCGAGGGTCACCATTTTGGGCCACGTTCAGCGCGGCGGCATTCCTTCATCATTCGATCGATTGCTGGCTACCCGCCTCGGGGTCGCCACCACCAACTTCATCGCCGAAGGCCGCCATCGGATCATGGTCTCGACTCAGGGCGGCGAGGCCGTTCCTGTTCCGCTCGAGGAGGTAGCAGGCAAGCGAAAGACCGTGCCACTGGACCACCTGTGGATCGAGACGGCGCGTAGTTTGGGAGTTTCGCTAGGCGATTGATCCGCGCCGCACACTCGTCAACGCTCCGCGAGGAGAAGGGTCCGCGCTGCGTTCTCTGAGAGTTCCAACCGATCCAGCGCTTGACCAATCGATTCACCAACGCTCACGACTCCGTGGCGCTTCAAGATGACGATCCCAACTCCCTGCTGAACCACCCTGCCGACATCATCAGCCAACCGCTCGCTGCCGCTGGGTTCGAAGGGATTGATCACGATCTCCCCAACCACCGAATTGAGTTCAGGCAGCGAGGTTGGAAATGAACTTCTTCTCAGACCGATGGCTGTCAGGGCCGGAGAGTGAGCATGGATTACCGCCGCCACCGAATCGGTCCGATACGCCGCCAGATGAAGCCGGAATTCGCTGCTCGCCCGTTCAAGAGCGAACGCGGACGGTCGCTCCATGTCGAACACAATGAAGTCGTCCGGTGTGAGCGATGCCTTCCGAACACGACTTCTGGTCATCACGACCTGCGCGCCGTCTAGGCGGGCAGAAAGATTTCCGGCGGTCCCCGCGTTCAGGCCGCCTTCATGTAGCTGCCTGCCGACAGTCATCAAGCACTCGACTGCCCGGTCGATCATCACGATTTGGCACCTGAATGTTGAAGGCTGATCCCATAGGGAGGCCGGTGGATACCGCTTTCAGTGATGATCCCGGTGATGAATTCCGCCGGAGTAACGTCGAAGGCGGGATTCCAGACGTTGACGTCATCCGGAGCGGTTTGGCGGCCAAAGGCTCTACCTACCTCTTCGGCTTGCCGATACTCGATTGGGATGGCCTCTCCCGTCGGCGTATCCAGATCAACGGTGGATGTGGGGGCGAGCACATAGACGGGAATTCCATGATGGTGAGCGAGAACCGCCAGCGCGTAGGTCCCTATCTTGTTGGCTGCATCGCCATTGGCTGCGATGCGGTCGGATCCGACGAATACGAAGTCTGGCGGATCCACGGCCATCAACGCCCCGGCCATCCCATCAGTGAGGACCGTCACGTCGATGCCTGCAGCAGCCAGTTCCCATGCCGTGATTCTGCTCCCTTGAAGCAGCGGCCTGGTTTCATCAGCAAACACACGAAGCCGCATGCCACGCTCGTGGCCGACGTACACCGGAGCAAGCGCCGTGCCGATCCCTCCTGTGGCGAGAGCACCCGCGTTGCAATGGGTGAGGATCTTCGCGTCTTCCCGAAGAACCTCGACTCCGTGTTCTCCAATTGAGCGACACATCTCCGAGTCCTCGACGAGGATCCTGTCTGCTTCTCTCGTGAGTGCGGTTGGGATATCGGCCCCCGTATCAGTTGCAGTACGTAGCGCAACTCGCATCTGCGCGACCGCCCATGTCAGGTTCACGGCGGTCGGGCGGGCTATCTCCAGCCGCGCCGACCACTCCTCAACACGATCTCCAAGTTGATCGGGTTCCCTACGTGCAGAGTTGGCGAGGGCAGCAATCCCCATCGCAGCTGTGATGCCGATGAGCGGCGCCCCCCGCACCCGGAGGGATTTGATGGCCTCCTCTATTGCATCCACAGTGGTGAGCTTCAGTTCAACGACCTCAGACGGCAAGCGAGTCTGATCCAGGACGGAGATAGCCGTTCGGTCGTCCGCCCATCGAATTTGCCCAAAAGGAGCGACGCTTCTGAGGTCCATAACACGAAACGATAGGCCGGTGTGCTGAGCTCGCCACATTGCCCGTAGTCGGAACCTCTAGGCTGCCAGCCTCATGAGCGAGCAGCCCCGGCAGATTATCTGGCAAGCAGTACGGGATTTCTCTCCATTGATCCTCGGCGTCGTTCCATTTGGGACGGTCGCTGGAATCGCTGCAATCGAAGCCGGCCTCGATTTCTCGCATGCGATGGGGTTCTCCCTGATCGTTCTCGCCGGAGCCTCGCAGCTAGCTTCAATCGCCCTCATTGGCGACAACGCAACACTGATAGTCATCATCGCCACGGCGCTGATCATCAATGCCCGCTTTCTGATGTATAGCGCTTCGCTTGCTCCACACTTCGCCGGCCTTTCGCTCCCACGTAGAGCACTCGCCGCCTATCTACTGACGGACCAGGCATATGCATTCTCCATCACCCGGTACCGCGACCAACCGTGGGATGTTCGGCAGAAGCTCATCTACTACTTGAGTGTCGGCGGGACGCTCTGGCTGGTCTGGCAATCGTCAACGGCGCTTGGGGCTGCACTGGGCGCCGGGATGCCTGAGGAATGGTCGCTCGATTTCGCGGTACCGCTGGTATTCCTCGCGCTGCTCGTGCCAGCGATTCGCGACAAGGCCGACGGACTGGCCGCACTGGTCGCCGGTGCACTTGCTGTGCTGGCGGCTGGTATGCCCTACAACCTGGCATTGCCGATAGCTGCGCTTGCCGGAATCGGCGGAGGCGTGTTCATCGGGAGGAAGCGACCGGCATGACCAGTTACACCTCCACGACTGTCTGGCTACTCATATGTGTGATCGGCATCGGGACCTTTGGCCTCCGTTTTGCACTCATCGCGCTAGCCGATAGAGGCGACCGAATCCCGGACTCAATCCAGAGAGCTCTTCGCTTCATCCCGCCCGCGGTACTGGCAGCTATCGCCGCACCCGCTTTTCTACTGGTCGATGACGCCATCGACGTCACCACCGACAATCTGCGCCTATTCGCCGGGTTAGTGGCCTATCTGGTGGCCTGGCGAACCAAGAGTGTTCTCTGGACGATCGTCTCCGGCATGGTTGCCCTCTGGATTCTGCAGGCAGTCACCTAATTGAAGTAGGGACCTCCGATGGGAGGTCCCTACTTCCTAGCCAGGTCGGTTGCGGGCAGGAGCCCTGGGTGGACGATTCTTGGGTCGCTGTGGCGGACGCTGGTTCACCGGTCGCTTCTTGTTGCGATTGTGTCGTTCCTGTCCGACAGCGCGCACAGCGCGGACGTCGTAGTGATACATGGCTTGCCTTTCGATTCGGTGGCGTTGGCACGGGCGCGGATCTACCGCGGCGTGTTGATCGAGAGACTCCGGGACGGCTGTCCCGGTTAGCGAGCGAAGAGAACGCTCACCGGGGTGGCAACAGCCAGAGTGCCGGAGATCTTCGAGATTGTCATCATTGCGGCACCTCCTTCCGAGAGCGGTCTACGACAACATATCGCATCCGTCGACTCGATGCTGGGGAATAAGACGAGCGGTCAACTATCAGCATCCAGCCAACCGGAGGAAGCCCGGTCTCCATCACTAGGTACCATTACTTCATGGAGCGACCACGGCCCATATGGCTCAAGATCATCGACTGGGTGACCACTGTCCCGATGCTCGTCGCCTTCGGAACGACGCTGGTACTGGGCGACATTGCAGCCCGCCTAGCCCGGTTGTTTGGGTTACGCCCGATGGAGATCGCCCTCGGCGCAGCTCAGAGAGTCCTGATCTGGACGTTCCGAATCTCAGGGGTCAGGTTGACGATCGACCGGCACCCCGACGTCCTTCCGGGCAAGGGTTACATCTTTCTGTCGAACCATCAGAGTCTGTTCGACGTTCCGATCTTCGGCGGGATTCTCTTCTCGAACTACCCGAAATACGTCGCCAAGAAGGAACTCACAAATTGGATCCCCCTGATCTCGTTCAACCTCAAACACGGGGGCAACGTACTGATCGACCGGGGCAATCGCATTGAAGCCGTCAGAGCCATAAAAGAGTTCGGAGCGACCTGCGAACAACGAGATGTTTCGGCGGTCATCTTCCCGGAAGGCACTCGGTCTCGGGACGGAAGTCTCAGAGAGTTCCGGACTGCTGGAGCAGCTATGTTGCTCGACGCGGCCCCTTCGCTGCAGATCGTCCACACCACAATCGATGGTTCCTGGAAGCTGCTTCGCAACAAGATGTTCCCGATTCCGTTCGGTACGAAGGTCCGAATCAAGTTCGACGCACCAATCGATCGCTCTGCCGACGTCGACTCACCGACACTGGTCGCCGCGGCTCGGGAACAGATTCAAGCGAACCTAGACATCTGGCGGCAGCCGGCCTAGGAACATAGCAACAGTCCTAGATCGGCGCGGAACCTCGAAGGCAAGGTCAAACGATGAGCTCGCCGTCACCCCACGAGTCACCTAGAATGTCCCCCCGCGCTTTCTCCGAACGAGTCTCCTCGATCACGTGCTCGACCTCTGGTTCCAGAATCGAAGCAATCTCCATCGCTGCCAGCGCTCCCGCGCCGATGGACCCGGGACTGTTGCCGTAGTAGATCCAGCCCCGGTCTCCCATCCACATCAACAACCGCCGGAGTCCGTACCCGACGACGACCGCGACGACCGCGACGAGGCTTGCTAGAACGACAGGGTGCATGAACACATTGTGTCACAGAAGAGTCCCGGTGAGATCACCGGGACTCTTTGGTGGAGGTGCGGGGAGTTGAACCCCGGTCCGTCGAATCATCAGCGCTGGCATCTCCGAGCGCAGCCTTCAGCAAGCATTCGGAACAATGGGACTCTGATGGCTAGTTTCCCGCTGCCCTATCCGGAGTTGGTCTTTCCCCCTCGGTCCCGGAATCCCTCGGGGGGCATCCTGCATTGCGACGCCTGGATCCGGCGGGGCAGGAACCCTCCGGGCAGACGAGCTGCGTTTAGTTACGCAGCCAGGGCGAAGTTATCTTCGGCACCTATTGGTGTTTGCCGGCTCTTTAACGAGGACTCCGGCGACCTCGGCTCGCTTCCAGCGCCTCAACATTCAACGTCGAAACCGTTTCACCCCCATGGGTTGTGTTCTTTGCAACGTTACAGGGAGCGGTGTATTCCGCACAAGGAGGTATCAGGTAGTAGGTAGTAGGTAGTAGGTAGTAGGTAGTAGGTAGTAGGTAGTAGGTAGTAGGTGGTAGCCAATCGCATATCGTCCAAGCGCCTCCAGCTACGGTTCCCTGGTGCTCTATTTTGCCTATGGGTCCAACATGGCCTCAGATGTGATGCTCGAGCGGTGCCCCGGAGCCACGCCACAAGGCTCCGCCCGTCTCGGCAATCACCGTCTCGCCTTTCGCCTGCCGTCGCAGCGCTGGGGAGGGCACGCGGCCGATATTGCCGATGAAGCCGGCTCGTCCACTTGGGGCGTGCTGTGGGCCGTCACAGCGGAACACCTCACCACCCTCGACCGATACGAAGCCAGATACGACCGCTACCTCGCGCATCCTATCAACGCGTGCAAGGTTGAAGCGATTACATACCGGGTCAAGCCGGATCTGATCGGACCCAACGGCTCACCCCACCCCGCATACCTCGATCACCTCATCCGAGGCGCAACTGAACACGGGCTCCCCAAAGGCTACGTGGCCGAGCTCAGGTCCTGGCTGGCTGAAAGCTGATAGCCGACGGCTGAGAGCGGCCGGCCCGAAGGTCGGCCTACTGCCGGCCCCTTCGTCTGAGCGCCCTGTCCATTTCGCGCTTCTGTTCCTTGGCCCTCAACGACTGTCGCTTGTCATACGACCGTTTGCCCCGACCGAGACCGAGTTCGATCTTCGCCTTTCCATCGGTGAAGTAGATCCTGAGAGGTACGAGCGTCAACCCCTTCTCGGCCAGTTTCGAAGCTACGCGATCAATCTCGCGCCGGTGCAGGAGCAGCTTGCGCTCCCGCTCCGGATCATGGCCGCCGAGCCGGGAGAAGGCGTAAGGAGCGATATGGCACCCAACCAGCCATAACTCGCCGTCTCGAACCGTCGCATAGGAATCCTTCAGGTTTGCCTGGCCATCTCGAAGGCTCTTGACCTCAGACCCCAAGAGGACCATGCCCGCTTCGTAGGTCTCGAGGATCTCGTGATCGTGGCGGGCGCGCCGGTTGGTGGTGACGACTTTCATCAACCGCTGAGGTAGTTCATCGGATTCACCGGCGTTCCCCATTCGCGAGTCTCGAAATGAAGATGAGGCCCGGTCGAATAGCCAGTGGTTCCGACATACCCAACTGTATCGCCCACGATCAGCGACTGGCCAACGCTCACAGCGATGGAGCTCTGGTGAGCGTATAGAGTCGAGAGTCCGCCGCCGTGATCGATCACAACCGCGTTGCCGTAGCCGCCGTACCAGCTGGCCAAAATCACGGTACCGCTTCCGGCCGCGCGGATCGTGGTGCCACT
>JBLYYS010000058.1:0-10254 GCA_048550235.1 Acidimicrobiia bacterium
AATGACGGTCTATGTCGACGAGCTCGGAACTGTGTACGGGAGGGCCGCTGAAGGGTCCGTGGCATGGAGCAACGCCCTTGCAGAAGCAGTGACCGCCCCTCCGGTGATTGCCGGTGGGGAGGCCGTCGTCGTGACCCGATCAGGCCGGGTCTACGGCTTCAACGCCGACGGGCCCACTTGGACGTTCCCTGCGCACGAAACGACCGAGCCGATCAGTGTCAGTCCGGCTTTTGAGGATGGGATCTGGTACGTGGCCGACGATGGAGGGACCGTACATCTGATCAATCGTGCAACCGGCTCGTCGTGCTCGCGCTCATTGGGGCTGCCGCCCGTCGGCAACCCAGTCGTTGCCGACGGTCTCGTGTATCTGCAGTCGATCGGACAACTTGCGACGTTCCCGAGCACCGAGTGCTCCGGCGGCCTGAAGATCGTGCCGTCGGCCGTTGACACGTCGAATTCGATTGCAGTTCGCAATGGAGTTGTCTTCACCACGGATGGACAGTTGCTGTTCCCTTTCCGACCCAGTGAGATAACCGGTCAATCCCTCGAGTCGGGTAGACCTCTGGGTGTGTGGAATGGGCCCTTTGTCGCCGGAACCGACATCACCACAGCTCCGGTCGTTGCAGGAGGTCTGGTCTACATCGGCACCCGGGACGGGTTGGTGTTCGCAGTTGACGAGTTCACCGGCGATGAACTCTGGCGGTTCGATGCGGATGTGGCCACGGGTGCGGACATAGCCATCCAGGGCAGTGTGGTGGTCCTCGACGGGGCCGTGATTGTCACGACCTCGGGTGGCCACGTGATCGCTATTGCGGGCATCTCGCCGGAAACCCCGCCTGAAGGAGGCACCCACAGTTCCATGCGGTGAATTCGACCAGTCGAGCGGGATCCCATTCCGGGATCTCGTCTCGAGCCAGGTAGAAAGCGCTCTGGGCGGACGCCGTGTGGACTGCCGCGTCCTGGTATCCGCTTGCCCGGCTCTCATCCAGGTCATCCGGCAAGACATCCGCCATGAGGTACGCAGCCATAGGTGATCCTCTCGTTCGGCCCGCAGACCGTTGGCACGATCTGTCGGTCAAAGTGGCGGGAACCGTTCTAGATTGCCGTTGTCTCGAGTATTAGAAGCAAGACGGCGAAAGGGCCATTGAATGGACATCATTCTCATTCCCGGTCTGTGGCTCACCGGTTCCACCTGGGACCAAGTTCTACCCGCCCTCGAAGGAGCCGGACATCGAGTTCATCCGCTAACGCTGCCCGGAATGGGATCGCAAGATGCTCCTCGCGCTGACATAGGGTTGGACGATCAGGTCGCCGCGGTGGTGGAAGCGATCGACGGATGCCCAGACGGCGGCATAGTCCTCGTCGGACATTCCGCCGGCTCAGGCATCGCCTACGCAGCCGTAGACCGACGTGCCGACCGCATCGCACGGGTCATCTTCGTGGGCGGCTTCCCGACGCCGGACGGTGAGCCGGTCGCGGGCGGATTCCCCACAGACGGTGCCGACATCCCATTCCCCGAGTGGGACTCGTTCGACCCGGCGGACCTTGGAGGCATGACCGACGAGGCGCTGGCGGCGTTTCGAGCCGCGACGGTACCGGCACCGGCCCGCCTCACCACCGATCTGCAACGACTCGCTGATGATCGGCGACTTGGTGTTCCCGCCACAGTCGTGTGCTCCGAGTTCAGCAGCGAGATGCTGGTGGACTGGATGGGGCGAGACTTGGCTCCAGTCCGGGAGATGGCCAGGCTTCGCCACATTGATTACGTCGACCTTCCGACGGGCCATTGGCCACAGCTGACGAGACCGGAGGATCTGGCAACCGTCATTGTGGAACGAGCCTACGAGCCTCACATCGATGAGCACGGGCGCGTTCATCCGCCGGCCGGGAACGAGAAAGCGACGACTATCGGATTCCTCGAGTACCAGCGGGCAACGCTGGAATGGAAGGCCCGGGGGCTCACCTCAGCGGGCCTCAATTCGATCTTCGCCCCCTCCCGGTTGACTCTCGGCGGACTACTGAAGCACATGGCCTGGGTGGAGGATCACTGGTTCTCCTATTGGCTCCATGGGCGGGAACGATCTGAGCCCTGGAATTCGGTCGACTGGTCTGCGGATCAAGACTGGGAGTTCACCTCGTCGGTCGACGACACTCCAGCGGAACTCCTCGAGATGTGGAAAGCCTCCGTCGTTCGTTCCCGTTCCCTGGTTGCAGCGGCGATAGCCGAGGGCGGACTGGGTTACCGGGCGCAGAGGATGGGCGCTGATGGAGAGAGCGTCAACCTGCGCTGGATTCTGCTCCACATGATCGAGGAGTACGCCCGACACAACGGCCACGCCGACCTTTTGCGTGAGTCTGTCGACGGAGAGACGGGCGAGTAGGACGCATGCCGGCCGTTTGGCCCGGGTTCCTCCGACTCGTTCACCGCGAGCGCCGCGAGCCGAACCTCTAGGCAGGCCTCGTTGCCGCTATCTCACCCGGATCGACGCGATTCCTCCGTGCCCACTTCCGCAAGTTCCGGGGCCGGTAGGCGGGATCGCGCCTCCACCTGTCGAAGACGGAGGCGTCGATTGTCTCGTTGATGGTGTGTGAGAAACCCGCCTTGCTCGATGTCTTTCTCGGTGGGCGTCCGATCTTGCGACGATGACGCCGATTGAGCTTGATGATCCTGTAGAGGCCAAAGGCGAAGGTGGCGAAGCTGTCGCCGTGTTCGGTGAGGATCGTATCGGCAGGCACTTCGACCAGCCCTGTGTACGTCAGTCCCCGTGCCGCGGCACTGTCCTGAATCCAACGGAGTGGGAGGAGCGCAAGCGAGCCACTCCCGCCGACATCGCCGTGATCTCCGACGAACCATCGCTGCTCGAGTGTCTGGTCATCCTTGAGCGGCTCGAACTCCTCCCCCTTTTCCTGGAAGCCCGTCCACAGCGTGGCGTCGAACGCCTTGCGGTGTTCGTCAATTGCTACTGCGTGATACATGTTCTTGTAGAGAGTGGACGGGTAGGTGTTGTGGAAGGAGAAACTGCTGCGACTCCACCCACGAATCCGACCAAACGGCACACCGAGTGCGCCGACCGTATCCCACACGCCGATGAACTCGATGTCTACTCGTCGCGAGCTATCGACTAGTCGTTGGTCGTCCGGGGAGAGCGAGTCACCGTCGCGAACCTTCCATTCGAGTCTGTGAAGAGGTGTCGCTTCTTTGCCCTCTCGATAGCGTTCAAATACCTCGAGAACCGTCATTGGGGCGTTCGGTGTCAGTAGGCCACAACGGGCAATCATGCCGGCAAGCGTTCGGGCAGTGTATGCCCCTCGACTGAACCCGAACAGGAAGATCTCGTCACCGTCTCGATAGTGCTGCACGAGCCACTCGTAGGCCTCACGCAGGTTGCGTGACAGTCCCTTCCCGAAGGCACCGCCGCGGATTCGTTCGGTGAGCCTGGTTCCTACACCTGCCACGTACTTGACGATTTGGTCGGTCCCGTCATCGATTGTCAGATCCTTGAGGCGTGTGACGTTGGTGTTGTCGTCCGGTTCGTTCCAAGTGCCGTCTAGGAAGACTACGAGTCTCATATCCCCTCCTCACTTCAGTAACTTGTTGCCAAGGAATCAGGGCACGAACTTCCGACCCTGATCGAGTTGGAGGTTCTCGTCGGTATCGTCTCCAAATCGCCAGACGGTGGCTCGGCCGCGACCCATAACCACCGCGATCGAGCCAAGCCGCGTGCCGTTGGCTTCCGTGTCGCTTGTATAGAGGATTCCGAGTTCCCAATCGGCCCGGTTCCGAACTGCGCCCGATCCGGCCACCGAATCCTTCGCCTCTCGAAGAGCCTCCTGCCCGAGGAGGTGAGGGAAGTGGTGTTTGGGGCCGTCCGCGGTGCTCGATACCAATGTGAGGGCAGGGTTGATTCGCTCGACGAGTTCGAGGTTGATTCCGTGCTTGGAACCATGGTGACTCACCTTGAGGACCTTGGCCTTCAGCGGATCGGCCCCGTTGGCTGCCTTGATCGCCCTGGCTGCGGCATTATCGGTTGTGTGCAACTCCGGGAACTCCGTCTCGACAAATGCCCACGAAGTCGTCTGCGCATCGGCTCCCATGATCAGTGTGGTGGTGTTCGGGTCTTCCAGGAGTTCTCTGCCGGTGCCGCGCGAGACGACCCGCGCGGCGGGGAACTCCACTCGCAGCGTGATGGAGGAGTCGTTGATCTCGGTCCCGTAGGTATCGAACCTATTGCGTAGCCGCACGGACGGTCCCAGCACTGTGACCAGCGCCGACCCGACCCACTTGCGGTGCCCGGCAGTGGGTTGGGCGTATGACAGAAACTCGTTGCCTTCGACCCGGGCCATCATCGAGTGATAGGCCTGGGTCGTGTGGAAGTAACCGGGATCCCAGAACTCGGCGATCCGGCCACCTTCATTGTGGAGAAGTTCGGCCATACCTCCGATGTGGTCGGAATGAGGGTGGGTGGCGACGGCGAGCGCGACAGAGCCGTCCGGGCGCCCGTTCTGGGGATCGGCGGGCTCAATCAGTCCCTCTGTCTCCAACTCCGCTATCAGCGCTTCGGTCATGCGTTTCTTGGCCGCGTCCACGATCACAAGGCGTCGCACGCCGCCCGGGTCCTCCGGAAGTAGGAGAACTTGCTGGTCCCCGTCGCCGACGTTCAGGAGAAAGAACACGAGATGGTGCGGGCTGATCGACTGAACGAACCCGCCCGCAGGCTCATGTCTGCCATTGTCGATCGGGGTTACCAGGCTCATAGCTCGGCTCCCGGTTCAATCGGCGGCAAGCTCTCGTACTTGTCGGCCACCGATTGCTGGCGGACGTCGTACTGGCCCTTTTCAAGCGGCTCGAGAGTCTCCTCGCCGTACTCCTGGGAGATGACCATCTCACGCGCGTACTCTTCTTCGACTGTTGATGCTGCCGCTCCGTATAGAGCCGCCTTGGCGGCAGTGCGGGCCGCCAGCGAGATGTCCCGGATCGTTTCGGTGGAACGGATCGTCTCTGGCCCGTCGGGCAGACCGGTCACCGCGAACACATCTCCGGATCGCAGCCGTCGTTCGGGTCCGGTCACTCCGTGAGCGAGGCGGGCCTGATTGATGGTCTCCTGGGCCGTGTCGAGCGACTCGTAAAACTCGGTCGGATCTCCCTGAAAAACGAGCCGCCCATCCTTGTCCAGGTTGGGCCAGGCGGAGACTTCGAATACCACACGCCCATCCTCGATTTCCTCGATGACGACGTAATTGGTATCCGGATCTATGTCGAGGTGTCGTAGATCGGTCCCGTCCTCACCGTGAACGGTGAAAGCGTTCCACAGCAATTCCTGGGGATCGAATCGATCCTCGTCGATCTTCTTGCGCTGCTCGGCCTGCATGAGTCCCCCTTGCTGGTCCTGCGCTCTCAATCAACCCTACGCGCCGGGATACGGAGTGGAGTGCACAGAACCGACCAAGCGTTAGTCTGCCGCTCGAAGGGAGGTGATGACATGGCACGACGTCGACCGCGACTCACAACTCCCTATGTGCGCCGGCACGGCTCGCTCGAGCCGGCAACGTGGGACGAAGCGCTGGACGCAGCCGCCCGAGGGCTAAGGGCGAACCGGGGCGATGAGTGGGCGATGTTCAGTTGTTCGAAAGCGACCAACGAAGTGAACTTTCTGGCTCAGAAGTTCGCCCGGGTAGTGATGGACAGCAACAACATCGACAGCTGCAACCGCACCTGACACGCTCCCAGCGTCGCCGGTCTGGCGACGGTTTTCGGAGCGGGTGGCGGAACTTCGTCATATGAGGAAATCGAGACTGCCGACTTCATCGTCTTGTGGGGTTCGAATGCACGCGAAGCGCACCCCATCTTCTTTCATCACCTTCTCAAGGGCGTTCGTAGCGGCGCCCGAATGTACGCGGTTGATCCGCGCCGCACGACCTCTGCGGAGTGGGCAGATGTCTGGCTCGGCATTGATGTCGGATCAGACATCGCTCTGGCCAATGCGGTCGGTCGCGAGATCATCGCAGCCGGATTGACCGATGATGATTTCATCTCCCACTCCACCACCGGCTTCGACGCCTACGCGGCGGCCGTCGAAGAGTGGACACTCGAGCGCGCCGAAAAGGTCACCGGAGTCCCGGCCAGGGCCATAAGAGACCTCGCTCATGAATACGCCACCGCAGGAACGGCGCAGATTTGCTGGACCCTAGGTATCACCGAGCACCACAACGCCACCGACAATGTGCTTGCCTTGATCAACCTGTCGCTGTTGACGGGCCATGTCGGTCGGTACGGATCGGGGCTCGTCCCGATCCGCGGGCAAAACAATGTCCAGGGTGGCGGAGACATGGGCGCCCTGCCGAACAAGCTCGCAGGATTCCAGGACATTTGTGACGATCAGGTGCGAGGCAAGTTCGAGGCCGAGTGGAGCGCTTCGATTCCGGCCGAGCCAGGCCTGCACATGTCGCTGATCTTTGAAGCGATGGAGCGTGGCGAGATCAAATCCCTGTTCGTCCTAGGCGAGAATCCCGCTCAGTCCGAGGCGGACGGTGAGCAAACTCGTAGATTGCTCGATGATCTCGACTTCCTGCTGGTGCAGGACATCTTCATGACGAAGACCGCGCAGATGGCAGACGTCGTGTTGCCGGCCGCGGTGGGATGGGCCGAGAGCGACGGCACCGTCACCTCCAGTGAGCGGCGCGTTCAGCGTGTTCGAAAGGCGCTGGATCCGCCCGGAACGGCCAAGGACGACTTGGAGATTCTCTCTCTGCTGGCGGACCGAATGGGACATGATTGGAACACTCAGACCGCCGAGCAAGTATGGGATGAGTTGCGGAGGCTGTCGCCGATGCACGCCGGCATGTCCTACGAACGCTTGGAGCAGCTAGGTGGCATTCAATGGCCGTGTCCCGATCTGGAACACCCGGGCACGCTGTTCTTGCATGGAGACCTCTGGGCCGATCCGCTGCCGCGTGACCCTGTTCCGTTCGTGCCGGCCAATTGGGCTCCGCCGCTCGATGAGCTGACCGACGAGTTCCCGATCCGGCTCACGACCGGTCGGAGGCTCGACTCGTACAACACCGGCGTTCAGTCGGGAGGGTATGGGTCACCGATACGGGAAGGCGCCAGGATCGAGGTTTCGCCCGAGGACGGAGGGACTCTCGGTTTCCGGGAGGGTGATGTGGTCCGAGTGCGGTCCCGCCGCGGGGCGATCGACGTTCCGATCCACTTCCAGCCGAATCTCAGGCCGGGTTTGGCTTTCATGGCCATCCACACCCCCGACCAGGCCGACGTCAACGTGCTGACGAGCGATGCCTGGGATCCGAAGTCCGGAACGGCAGAATTCAAGGCGACTGCGGTCTCAATCGCGCCGGTCGAGGAACCTGGCTTCGCGTAGGCTGATCGATCCGCATCACGGAAAGGGAAACCAATAGAGCTTCACCTCATGTCTGAAGTACCGACCACCGCTGAGCGGACCGCGGTCGACGAGCACCTTGGTTCCCCGCGATCCGGATGGGTAGGCGGCGAGAGATCGCCCGCCGATCATCACGTGGCTTTCGGTGGGTTTCACAGCGCTGAAGGTACCCGACACCGGCTTCTGCCGGCTCTCCAGGCCCTGCAGAGCTGCATCGGCTGGGTCAGTCCCGGCGGACTCAACTACGTGTGCGAACGGTTGTCGATCCCGCCGGCCGAGGCCTATGCGGTGGCGTCTTTCTATGCGCTGCTCTCATTGGAGGAGCGACCCGGCAGGGTCGCGCACGTGTGTGAGGACGTCTCGTGTCGTACCCGCGGCGGACAGGAACTGCTTGACGATCTGGCGGGTCGCGACGATGTGGAGCCGAGCCCCTGTCTCGGTCAGTGCGATCGGTCACCAGCCGTCCTTGTCCAGCGAGCAGGTGAGTACGACCTGAGCTTGTGGGGAGCAACGGCGCGAGAGGTCATCGACGTTCTCGATGGGGCGACTCCTCAAGCGCCCGCTTCTGGGCACTACGGGGTGCCGCAGAGCGAAGAAGGATCGGGTGGTTTGCGCTTGCTGCACCGGGTCGGGGCCATCAACCCCTACAGCATCGATGACTATCGGGCTGCGGGTGGCTACATGGCGCTGGCTAAGGCGTTAGAGGTGGGCCCGCGGCAGGTCATCGATGAGGTCAAGCGCTCCGGCATTCGGGGGAGGGGAGGAGCCGCTTTCCCGATGGGGGTCAAGTGGGAGGCCGTCTCTGGAGCTGATTCTGAGCGTTTGCTCGTGTGCAATGCTGATGAGGCCGAACCCGGGACCTTCAAAGACCGCGGCCTGATGGAAGGTGACCCTTTCTCGCTAGTCGAGTCGATGACGATCGCCGGTTATGCGATCGGGGCCAGACGCGGGTACCTATACATCAGGGGCGAATACCCGCGTGCAGCTCATCACGTGGCCCGGGCGCTCGAAACGGCCAGGGAAGCCGGATTACTGGGTAGAGGCGTACTCGGGTCCGACTTGGATTTCGATATTGAGATCCGGATGGGTGGCGGCGCCTACATATGCGGCGAAGAGACGGCCTTGTTCAATTCCATCGAGGGCTATCGCGGCGAACCGCGGCAGAAGCCTCCATTTCCCACCGAGGCCGGTTTGTTCGGCTTGCCGACCATCGTCAACAACGTGGAGACGTTGATCAACCTGCCCCTCATCCTGAATGAGGGTGGCGATGCCTACGCAGCTCTGGGCACCCCGGATTCAACGGGCATCAAGCTGTTTTGTATGTCTGGCGACCTCGCCAATCCTGGGGTCTACGAGGTCGAATTCGGAGCAACTCTCCGGCAACTCATCGATCTGGCCGGCGGACCGACTGAAGATCTTGCCGCCATCCTGCTGGGCGGTGTGGCGGGATCGTTCGTTGGCATGGATCTGCTCGACCTACCGCTGACTTTCGAGGACACTAGGGCGGCCGGAGTCTCCCTGGGAACGGCCGTGATAATGCCATTCGGGATCTCAACGGACTTCGACGACCTGGCTATGCGAATCGCCGCATTCTTCAGGGACGAGTCATGCGGTCAGTGTGTCCCTTGTCGGGTGGGTACGGTACGACAGGAAGAGGCCCTCCACCGCATCGTTGCCGGCGCCCCGCTCAACGGGTCTTCGGGCGAGCTGGCGCTTCTGTCCGAGATCAACGATGGGATGCGGTTGGCGTCGATTTGTGGGTTGGGGCATACCGCCGGCAGTGCGATCCAATCGCTCATCGACCTCGGCTTGATCGGGGGCGGCGCATGAGCGAGCTGACAGTCGTCGTCGATGGGGAGCAGGTTTCCGTTTCCGACGGTAGTTCAATCCTGGACGCGTGCCGGTCGATCGGGAAGGATCAACCGACGCTTTGCTATTTGGAGACGTTGACTCCGGTGAATACGTGCCGGGTGTGTGTCGTCGAGGTGGAGGGTTCCCGAACGTTGGTTCCGTCCTGCTCCAGAGCCGTCGAGGAGGGGATGCAGATCTCGACCGACAGCGAATTGGTGCGACACAGTCGCAAGATGGTGTTCGAGTTTCTCGCCTCCTCGGTGGATCTCTCGCTGGTCGACTCGCAAACGCGGGATTGGATGGATTACTACGAAGTGGACCCGACTCGCTATGGGTTGGAATCGGGGTCCGCTGACGATCGCGATCAGCGCCGGGCTGGACATCATCACCTTCCTGAACTGGGTCGGGCCGAGACGGTCGCCCAGCCGGTCAAGGTCCACGACGAGCTCTACGTGCGTGACTACGGCAAGTGCATCCTCTGTTACCGCTGCGTCGAGGCCTGTGGCCCTGATGCCCAGAACACGTTTGCGATCCAGGTTGCCGGACGCGGGTTCGACGCCCGTATCTCGACCGAGTTCGACATCGATCTCACCGAATCCGCCTGTGTCTACTGCGGCAACTGTGTAGGGGTTTGTCCGACCGGGGCGCTCATGTTCCGCAGCGAGTTCGAGCTGCGCGCCGCGGATCTGTGGGATGAGGAAGCGCAGACCGTTACCCGGACGGTGTGCTCGTTCTGCGGGGTCGGCTGCAATCTGGATCTGCATGTGCAGGACAATCGCATTGTCAAGGTGACTTCACCGATGGATCACGCGGTCACCTCTGGAAACCTCTGTATCAAGGGCAGGTTCGGGTACGACTACGTACAGGATCTGGGCGATATGGCCACCACACCGATAGACATCGTGCTGGCCTCGGTGCGCGAACGCCCCCCTTCCTAGGTTTCCTGTCAATCGGGTACCCCGGAAATGGGGCGCGCGATTGACAGGAAAGCATGAGTCGCTTTTCTGTC
>JBLYYS010000059.1:0-10804 GCA_048550235.1 Acidimicrobiia bacterium
ATCGAATGCTGGCTCCGGCGCGCCGGCGCTACCTGGATGCGATGGCCGGACTGCTCGAGAAGACCGGACAACCTGAAGCTGCAGCCGCTCCGATCCGGTCGGAGGTCCGCAGACTGATCGCCCTGCGGGGAGGCCGCTACCCGGATGATTCAACCGATGGCATTACGGAGGCTGCGAGCCGTCTTGGGCTTTCCGCCGACGAGATCAACGCAGTGGTCGGAACCAATCACGACAAGGAATCGCTGATGACGTCAAGCCGCCTCCTGGCCCGCCTAACCCGTATACAGGGTGGTAGGGAGTCGTTCTAGAGCGACAGGCACGGGGCAGGTGCATCGCCAAAACCCTGATACGGTGGTCTGATGGAACTAGGTGTACAGGTCATAGGAGATTACGAGCATCTACTCGAGATCGCGCGGATCACAGAGTCATCGAAAGCTGTCGCGCTGGCGCTCGCCGACCACTATCTGTACGGCTCGGATCCGTCCGAATACGACGCCCCCGCCTACGACTCACTTTTCCAGACTGCGGCCCTGGCGCGGGATACGGATCGGGTCGAGTTGGTGATGCTGGTCAGCCCTATCACCTTCAGACACCCGGCAGTGTACGCCAAGGGGGCGATCACCATCGATGAGATCTCCGGAGGCCGATTCACTCTCGGGCTCGGGACCGGCTGGCACGACGACGAACACTCCTACCACGGAATCGACTATCCCGACCGAAAGGTCCGATTCGCGCAACTCGCCGACGCATTTGGCTATGTGCACGGATATCTCGACCGTCCCGAGCAGGGATACGAGGGGGACTACTACCGGTTCACGGGCTTCGACTCACATCCAAGGGCCCGCCGGGATGGGCGGCGCCTGTTGATCGGTGGATCGGGGGCGATCAAGACCCCGACTCTCGCCGGTAGACATGCCGATGAGTTCAATCTGTACCACCACGATCCCGACGGCATCGCTGAGCGCATCGGCGTCATGCGGAGGGCTGCCGAGGAAGCTGGGCGCGACCCCGATGGAATCCTCATATCCACTTGTCTGCCAATGATCGGCGGGGACAGCGAAACTGAGCTGCTTGAAGTGGCCGCCGGGCTGGCTGCCAGAAGCGGTGCCGACCCCGAGGACCTGTTGACCCGCTATCGAGAACGAGGCATCCAGGTCGGATCGTGGCGTCAACACCGGGACTGGCTCGAGCGGATGCAAGAGGCCGGAATCGAACGCACCTACCTCCAGCTCGCGGCCTCCGTGGACTGGCATCTAGAGCGGGCGCTGAGAGAACTGACCTAGGTTCCTCCATTGACAGCGGCGCGGGCCCCGGCCACCTCGCGCACAGCTCTGGCGAGTTCTGGAGAATCCTCCAGAAGCACTTCGAATCGATCGCGACCGACGCTCAACAAGGTGGTCGGAGTAACTGCGGTGATGGTGGCATTGCGCGGCGCATCATCGAGTAAAGCCATCTCGCCGAAAAAGTCGCCGTCTTCCAGGTGTGCAATGACCCGACTTTCACCGCTGGTCGCCATCAACACTTCGACGACCCCTCGAACGATCACATAGAATCGATCTCCCAGTTGGCCTTCCTCAAACACGATCGAGTCCTGCTCTACCTGTTGGGTCGAGAACTCGCCGGCAAGGCGCTCGAGTTGACTCTCCGGCAGGTCGGCAAAGAGAGGTATTGCCCCGAGACGGTCGGCACTCAACGATGCAGCGCGCCCGTCGCCGCTGATCGAGAATCCCTGTTGCTTTCTCCACATCGAGGCGAATGACCCATCGGCTTCGATGAGCTCGTCGAACGTTCCGATCTCATCGACGATTCCGCCCCGCATGACGACGATTCGGTCGGCGTTGACAACCGATTGGAGTCTGTGGGTAACCATCACCACGGTTCGATCGCGACGGGTCTGCTCGATTGTCTGAAGTACATCAATCTCGGTGGCCGGATCGAGTGCCGAGGTTGCCTCGTCGAGGAGCAGCAACCTGGGGTCCCGCAGAAGGGCTCGGGCAAGACCAACCCGCTGAGACTGGCCTCCGGACAACGGCCGTCCTCCCTCCCCTACGACGGTTTCCAAACCATCGGGAAGGCTCTGCACAACCTCGGCCAATCCGACCGACTCGAGTACCAACTCCAGTTCGGTGCTGGAAGCCGCTGGATTCGCCAGCGCTATGTTCTGGCGCAGGGACTCGTTGAACAAGAAGGTCTCTTGCAGAACCACACCCATCGTCGACCGGAGATCAACCGGATCAATGCGACTGATGTCGACTGAGTCGATCAACACTCGGCCTTCATTGGGGTCCTGAAATCGAAGCAGCAGCGACAAGAGAGTGGACTTCCCGGACCCGCTGGCGCCCACAATGGCCACGAATGTACGCGAGGCGACATCGAACGTCACATTGCTGAGTTGTGGCGGATCGTCGAGCGAGTATTGGAAGCCGACTCCCTCGAATCGTATGCCCTCATCCATTTGGGGGGCCGCCACCGAGATATCGCCACTCTGGACTCCGGGGTCCAGAACGAGAAGCTCATCGATTCTCCGGATGCCACTCCATGCTTTGCGCGTCTCAGGAAGGACGTCTCTGCCGATGACCGTCGTCTCCCATGTGAACTCGACCAGCAGCGCAACAAAGGCTGCGAGTGTGCCTGCTTCGAGACTGCCTCCGATGGCCAGTGCAGCGCCAAATGCGACAACCACCACCTGGACGAACGCTATCGAGTACTCGGAGAGATTGGCCAGCAGGTGCACCCGGAACTCAGCTTTGGACGAGGTCGCATGCAGCTGATTGATTCGTGCCAGAAAACGGGTCTTCGACCGTTTCTGGAGGCCGAAGGCGCGGATGACCGGTTGGGCGCGGAGGTTCTCGGATACTTCCGACAACACACCGCCAATCTGCCGCTTCTCCTCGTCGAGAGCGGTATCAGTGTCCGGAGCGAACTTGTTGACGAGATACACGGCGAGAGGCATCGCTACGACCGCAAGCAGACCAAGACGAAGCTCGAGAGTGAGCATCACCGGTACGTAGAAGACGATCGCCGCCATGCTGGTAAGCGCTGCCACCGGCTGTTTGATCACTCCGCCCGACAGCTGCGCGATATCGCTGGAGAAGCGGGCAAGCAAGTCACCCGACGACGACCCTCGATGAAATGCCAACGACATCTCCTGCAAGCGGTCGTAAAGGGCGGTCCTGACTTCGGCCAGGATGTCGGCGCCGGCCCGGGCAGCCAGGTAGCCGTTGGCTATTCCGGCGACGGCGGAAATCACGAATCCGACAACCAACAACAGGCCAATCATCACGACCGACGTGTCGCTGTCGGCCTCGACAACGGCGTCGATGATCAGCTTCATACTGAACGCCAGCACGACGGTGAAGACGGTCTTCAGCAACATCGTCACGAGGAGGCCGGCCGCCAGCCACCGGTGAGGGCGCCAGAACGCAAGAATGCGCTTGCCTACTCCACCCACAGGTCTCTCCCCCTCCAACGATCGAGCCACAAACATAGTCCCCAGCCACCCACTCCGCACCAATGCAGGTTCTTGGCGGTATCGGGCATCACGACCAGTAGGAAATACTGCCCAGAAACCTCCGGGTGGGCAGTTAGCCTGCGGGGGTCGACCCGGGAGCCTGATTGAGGACACTTAGAGAGCGTCTGACCGCCGAGATACGCAAAGTCATCGTTGGCCAGGACGCGGCCATTGATGCCTTGCTCGTCGCCACCATCGTCGGCGGCCACGTCCTTCTTGAAGGCGTCCCCGGTACCGGCAAGACACTTCTTGCCAACGCCATCGCCAGAGCTCTCGGAATGGAGTTCCGCCGGGTCCAGTTCACCCCCGACATGCTCCCATCAGACCTCACCGGAACGGTCACTTTGAGCAGGGGGGATCTCGCTTTTCGCCCGGGACCGATCTTCACCAACATCCTGCTCGCCGATGAGATCAACCGCACCCCGCCCAAGACTCAATCGGCGCTGCTCGAAGCGATGGAGGAGAGACAGGTCACAGTCGACGGAGTCAGCCATCCCCTGCCGTCGCCGTTCCTGGTCGTGGCAACACAGAACCCGGTTGAATACGAAGGCACCTATCCGCTCCCCGAAGCTCAACTCGATCGGTTCGTCATGAAGATCGACATTGGGTACCCGTCCGAAGCGGACGAGGTTGCCCTATTGCAGCTCGGCCGCTCCGGGTTGAGTCCAGCCACATTGTCCGACGTCACAACTATCACCACCTCGGATGAGATCGCCCGACTGCGCACCGAGGTCGACAACACCCACGTCGAAGGTGAGATCAACGCCTACGTAGTGGCGCTGGTAAGGACCAGCCGTACCCTGCCGTCGGTCGAACTGGGAGCAAGTCCGAGGGCCGCCGTTCACCTACTGGCCACCTCAAAGGCCTTCGCCAGGATGTCAGATCGTGATTTCGTGACCCCGGACGACGTGCATCGGGCCGCCCCTGCGGTACTGCGGCACCGCCTCCTCCTGCGACCCGAAGCCGAACTCGAGCGGTACCGGGCCGACGACGCCGTCGCCGCTGCACTGGCGGCCGTGCCGGTTCCCAGGTGATTCCAACTCCCCGAACAGCGTTGCTGTTGGCGGTGATCGCAGCCGCGGCGCTGGTCATTCCTGGACCGATTGCTGCATTGGCGGCATTGGCTGTGCTCGTTGCCGTCGCCGTTGATGGAATGCGGGCTCGGGGTTCCCCCACCGCGACCAGAAAGCACCCACAGATCCTCTCGCGCGGGGTTGCGGCAGAATTCTCCGTTGTGCCTGACTCCACAGCGGGTCGGATGCGGATCAGACAGCCCATTCCCCCCGACCTCGAGCTGGAGACACGAGAGGATGACGGGCAACTCATCAGTCCGTTGATTGGACTTCGACGCGGCGACCACATGATCCCACCTACGGCTGCCCGACGTTTCGGCCCGCTCGGACTGGCCGCGGTCGACCACCAACTCGGACCCTCGACAACGGTGCAGGTCTACCCGGACCTGCCGGCGGCGCGCCGGCTGGCAATAGCGGTTCGCCACGGGCGGTTACACGAGGAGGGCAAACGGTCACGCGGGCCGCTTGGGCTTGGCACCGACTTCGAGTCAATCCGTGACTACCAACCCGATGACGATATCAGACAGGTCAATTGGCGAGCGTCAGCGCGCCTGGGGCGCCCTATGAGCAATCAGTGGCGAATAGAGCAAGACCGTGAGGTGATGTGCGTCGTGGATGCAGGCCGGCTCATGGGTGCACCGATTGCAGGTGGCACAAGGCTGGATGCAGCGGTTGATGTTGTCGCGGCAATCGCGGCCGTTGCCGACGAGATCGGGGATCGTTGCGGCGTGATCGTGTTCGACGATCAGATCCGCCGCCACCTGAAACCGCACCGAGACGGGGGCAATGCGGTGGTGAGAGCCATCTATGACATCGAGCCTTCTGCGGCCGAATCCGACTACGAGCTGGCGTTGCGCACCATCGACACCGGCAAGCGAGCCTTTGTCCTCGTGCTAACCGACCTCATCGAACGGGCAGCGGCCCAACCACTGGCAGAGGCGATCGGCGTGTCCGCGCGCCGGCACCAGGTCGCAATCGGCACCCCTCGTGATCCCGACATCGACTCTGCCATTCAGACGGAGCCGTCTGATCTCACCGATGTATTCAGAGCGACGGTTGCGTTGGACATGCTCGATGCTCGCTCGGAGGCGGTGTCGGCGATCCGACGAGTCGGGGGCGATGTTATCGAGACGGACGTCGACCGCTTGAGCGCTGCGTGCGCCGCCGCCTACGTCAATGCCAAAGTCCGGGCGAGGTTCTAGGCAGGCCTGATATCGGGGCTTTGGCGAGAACGTCGGCGGGGGTCGGTCTGCCTCGCCACCACACCAGTCCCCAGAACGCACCACCCACCAAAACGCCGACAGAAGTAACTGGAATCGGTCCCAGACCGACCCGGCTCAGAAAACCCTCCAACAACCCTGCAAGAACGAGCCAGGGTGCCGTGCCGAGGACTATCTGAACAGACGCCCTCGCCTCTGCGGTAAGAGATCGTCGACGTGTCACACGACCAGGACGCAGGATGGAGCGGCCCAACGACAATCCGGCTGCGCCGGCCACGACGATGCAACTCAACTCGAGAATGCCGTGGCCCACCAACGCTTCAACGAGAAGACGACTATTGCCGGCGTCTATGCCCAGACCCACGACTGCTCCAAGGACAAGACCGTTCTGGAAGAGCACCCACCCTGTGCCGACGGCCCAGAAAACGCCGAGCGCGAACGCCAACAGCGTCACCTGGATGTTGTTGACGAAGACAAACGTCGAGAACCCGGCCAGTCCGGCGGTAGACAACCCCATGTCGGTACCTTCAGGACGCGGTTCTGTCACCCATAGGAACCCTCCGGGAACAATGCTTCGGGCCGTCTCCGGCTCCGAGATCGCCCACAAGGCCGCGAGTATCGCCGGCCCAAACAGAATGAGGGTCGCCAGCATCAGCATCTTCGACCGGTCGGTGAGAAGCCTCCAGTAGGTGACGGAGAAAAACTCACGAAGGGTGTGGCGGCGTCTCCCGCCGTCGTAGACCAGGTGCCGCGAACGACCCACCAGATCCTCGAGCCGGCCAACTACCGGATCGTGGGGGAATCGCTGCCGGGCAAGCGAGAGATCGGCCGTGGCGCTTCGATACAGCGAGCCCAGTCGCAGAACCGAATCCGGGCTCAACCTCTCGGGACGGTAACCGGCCTCGTCGGCGAGAGTCCCGAGGGCGACCCATCGGTCGCTTCGTTCGTCTACGAACCGTTTAAGGTTCATGCCGTGGAACTCGAAGATCGCATCACTATTCAAACCCCCGAAGGCGTCGAGCTTGAGCTGACGCTAGCCGGTCTCGGGTCCCGAGCCACCGCGACCATCATCGACGGATTGATAAAGGCCGGAGTTCTGTTCGCCGCCCTGATCTTCAGCTGGCTCCTGTCCGGGCTGAGCGAGAACAGCGCGGCGATTGCTACCGCTTTCATCTCGCTGACGGCTTTCGCTCTGTTGATTGTGTACGACATCACCTTCGAAGTACTCAACTCCGGGAAGACTCCGGGCAAGCGAGCAGCCGGCATCCGGGTAGTCACTTCAGGTGGTGGGCCAATAAGGTTCACCGGCAGCGCCATCCGCAACATCCTCAGGATTGTCGACTTTCTCCCCGCCATGTACTTCATCGGAATCGTGGCGATCGTTATCACCCCCAATCATCAGCGCCTGGGTGATCTTGCCGCGGGAAGCCTCGTCATCCGTGATCGAAGACCAACGTCGTTCAGTGATCAACCTCACGGAATCAACGCGACACTGCCGAGTGGTTCCTGGGACGTGAGTGGCATCGATGCCCGTGAGGTGGCGGTTGTACGACAATTCCTCGAACGCAGAGCAGATCTCGATCCTGCCACCCGCGATCGCCTCGCACGCCAGATCGCTGAACCGCTGCGCCGTCGAGTCGTGGGACCATCGGCAACCATCGACGCCGAGGAGTTCCTGGAACGGTTGGCGGCCGAAAAGGCAAGTCGCGGCTGATCCGCTCCAACCGGGAGTAACCTCGAAGGGGAACAACGAACGAGGAGTCCAATGACCGACGAACAGGTCGAGCCCCTCCACCCGGATGTCGTGGAGACGGGGCAAGGAGCAGACGAGCAAGAGAGTTTTGTCACCCACCCGACGAAACTGATCCGCATCGCCTCGATGACGAGAGCGATGCTGGAAGAGGTTAGGCAATCACCAATCGATGACGCCGGACGCCGGCGCCTCCTCGATATCCATCAGCGGACGTTGACTGAACTTGAAGGGGTCCTGTCCGAGGATCTCCGAGAAGAGTTCAATGACATTTTTGTGCCAATCAGCAGCGAAACTCCGAGCGAATCTGAACTGCGCATCGCCCAGGCTCAGCTCATCGGATGGCTCGAAGGGCTCTTCCACGGCATCCAGGCGTCGCTGTTCAGCCAGCAAATGGCTACCAAGGCTCAACTTCAACAGATGCAGCAACCGCAGGCTCTCCCACCGACGGAGGAAAACGAGGACTTCCCGGGCGTCTACTTGTAGCCGGTCCCGGACGGGCCAAGAGGTTCTACTCGCCTAGCTCGATCTCGGCAGTGGGTTCGTCGGCGGTGGCGTTGAGGCGATCAATCAGTCGGTTCTGACCCCTGTTGGTGCCGAAGGCGGTCACGACATCGCCGGATTCGAGCAGGGTGTCCCCGGTCGGAACCATCACATTCGTGTGCCGGCGCACCGAAACGATCGTGCATCCCTCCGGCCAGGAGATCTCCCGCAAGGGCCGCCCATCTGCGAACGAACCCGGCGGGACCCGGAAATCGAAGAAACGGGTTCCAGGGTCCGTCCTCGTAGCCATCCGTTGCCGGTCGAGCCTTCGCCCGGTATTGGCTGCCAAGGCGTAGTGATACGACCGGACCGCATCCTCACGCCGAAACATCCCGACGAGTCGAGACGGGTCGTCGTCCGCCACCACCGGCATCCGCCCGATGCCGAGCGCGGCCATTCGCTCGAGAGCAGTTGATACGGGAGTAGACGGTTGAACGGTGATGGGGCGGGGGGTCATGGCCTGCGAGACGGTCAGATCGTCACGCGCCCCTCCGGCGCGCATGACGTCGCTGACAGTTATGAGACCGACCAACTTCCCTTCGTGCACGACCGCCAAGCCGTGATGGCGACGCTCGTCCAGGACCCGTTGGAGTTCATCGAGGGTCATCGCCGGGTGTGCGGTCGTTGCGTTGGTCGACATCACCTCGCCCACCGAGATGGTATCGAGAAGATCCACCTCTCCAACCGTCGTCAGGACGATCCCCTTTCTCTTCAGAGGCATCGTGTAGACGCTCTCATGGTGCAGCAGTTCTGTGAGCACGGTGGCAATCGAAGCAGCCAGCATCAGCGGCAAGATGAGTGCGTAGTCCCGGCCGATGATCTCATAGACGATGAGGATGGCCGTGAGGGGTGCACGGGCAACTGCCGCAAACATGGCTGCCATTCCCACGATGGCAAACGCCCCCGGTTGGAGCACCGAGATCGTCCAATGGGGAGCCAGGAACTCACCGAAGGCTGCCCCGAGCGTCGCTCCGATGAATAGGGACGGCATGAATGCTCCACCCGACGCACGCGAGGACAGAGTCGTGGTAGTCGTGGCCACTTTGAGGCCGACCAGGAGGAGGAGAACCCACCAAACGTCGTCGCCCTCGGTCACCAGCTGCAGGGTCTGCTTGGTGAACTCTTGACCCGTACCCAGGACCCGCGGTTCGAAGATCCCGACGGCTGCGACGGCTAGTCCGAATAGAACCGGTCGGAGCCAGCGGGGACCGGGTAGCTTCTCGGCCAGGTTCTCCATGACGTCCAACGAGCGGAGGAACGTCCACGCGACCGCTACTACCACTAACCCCAATAGGAAGTAGAGGAACAACTCACGGGAATCCTCCATCCCGAACGGGAATGCCACCAGCAGGACCTCTTCGAGACCCAGCCAATTGGAAACGCCTTCTGTGGTCACGGCCGCAGATACCGAAGCAACAACCACCGAACTCAGATGTCGGGCGGCAAAGCTGCGCAGGATCACTTCCATGGCGAAGAGCATTCCCGCGATAGGCGCATTGAAGCTGGCTCCGATGGCTGCTCCCGCACCCGCAGCCACCATGCCTCGAATCTGGTCCTCGCCGAGGCGCGCCTTGCGTGAGATGAACGAACCGACTGCAGCCCCGATCTGCACGACCGGGCCCTCACGACCGGCCGAACCGCCACCACCGAGCGTCAAGGCGGTGGCGAGAATCTTGAACGGCACCGAGCGACTGGAGAGATACCCACCGTGAAGAGCGAGTCCCGTGGCAGCCTCGGGGACCCCATCACCCTCGACCTCGGGAGCGAAGGTCGAGGCGATCCACCATGCACCCACAAAACCGAGCGGGATGGAAACGAGGAAGATCCAATCGCCTACGCCGCTCCGATCGGCCCCGTTCTCGACCAAATCACCAACGAACTCCACTGCGATGATCAGAAGAACGGCTGCAATACCGACGCCAACGCCGACAAGGGCCGCCAGGGCCAGCGTCCAGGCCGTATCGCCCGTCTCGCCGGCAGCCCGGCGGGAGGTCCGGTACACACTCTTCAATCGGTCAAACATCCCGACCAGCGTAGGCGGCTGCGCAAGTACTCGAATCCGCATGCGGCAGGCATCCGGCCCGGCGTAGTCTCACAATGACGAAAGGTAGCGAGCATGACCGACGCCCTCCATCCGGCAATTCGGCCCCTGGCATTCCTTCTCGGCACTTGGAAGGGTGCCGGCCGCGGCGATTTCCCGACCGCACACCCCTTCGAGTACGGAGAAGAGATGCGGATTGGCCACGCCGGTAAACCATTCCTGTTCTACGAGCAACGGACATGGAACCCCGCAGACGGCACGCCGCTTCACTCCGAAGCCGGCTACTTCCGAATATCCGATGACGGAACCGTTGAGTTCGTGGTTGCCCAACCGACCGGCATCGCGGAAGTCCTCGTGGGCCCCCTCAATGGAACGAGTTTTGACCTGCACAGCACGGGCATCTTGCTCACGCCGACCGCCAAGGAAACGGTTGCAGTTGGGCGGGATTTCACGGTCACCGGTGATCGCCTTCGCTACCGCCTGGATTTGGAGGCGGTGGGCGAGGCGTACGTTACTCATCTAGAAGCCGAACTCACGCGAGTCCCCTGACCTGGTCGGAGATCGGGAGAACCACTCCACTTCTAGGGAAATTCCGGTGAGTCGGCCAAACTGGTCGCAATGGCGGACGAATCTGGTCAAGACCGAATCCACCATCCGGTCTGGGAC
>JBLYYS010000060.1:0-3451 GCA_048550235.1 Acidimicrobiia bacterium
ACCTGCTATTCGGCGATGAGTCCGCCATTCCGGCCATCGGTCAACTAATCGAAGTCATCCCGGCCGGCACGTCAATTGCGGCTGTGATCGAGGTCTCGCACCCGGACGCCAGGGTCGCGCTCCCGGATCATCCGGCCTCGATAGTCGAGTGGCTCCAGCGCGAATCAGGTTCGCCAACTGGTGACCGTCTGGTGCGGGCCGTGGAAGGGGCCCATCTGTCGGAGGGGACTCGTCTCTGGGCGGCGGGCGAGGCCGCAGCCATGCATCGGATTCGGCAGAACCTGTTTCAGGAGCGTGCCATTGAACGTTCACGCGCCACGGTGCGCGGCTACTGGAAGCTTTCGATGGACTGACTCGTCGACTAGGTCTGCGGTCGCTTCATTATCGGCTGCAGGAACTTCGCCCCCTTGAGTGGCTCGGCCGCCATCGCGCTGAGTATGCCGCCGCTCAAACCACCGGCGATGCCCGGCGTCGAGGCATCGACCCCGCCCAAATAGAGGCCCTTGATCTCGGTGCGAGGCATGAGCGCACGGTCTGAGAAGCGCTCCGGCGTTGTTTCCAAACCGTAGATGGATCCCTTGGCCGACATGGCGAAGTGATTCGTCGAAAGCGGTGTCGACAACTCAGCATGATCGACCATTGAGGCCAGGCGTGGGTAATGCTCGAAGTACTGGTCCAGCAGTCTCTCTGTAAGGGACTCTTTGAATGTGTCGTATTCGGCGCCCCGCTTCTTCCAGCGAGTTCCGGACCAGCGGGAGAAGGCATCCCAGGGCACGAACGTGATGACCTCTCCGGTGTTACGTTGCTCAGTCCCTGGATCGTGTTGCGGGTCCTTGAGCGAGGGGAAGCTGCAGAACAGGATCTTGGCCCGGTCCAGCGGACGGTCGGGTGAGATGTCCCATCCATCGACCTCCATGTCCCACGTATCGAAGTACCACTGGCAGTATCGCTCTCCGCCGTTGGCGGCGACGTCGCCCTTGAATCCGAGATAGAGACTCAGGTGCCCTGGTCCGGGCGCGGGAAGGGACTCGCCGGTCCCGGGCAGGCCGCCCTCGAGCAGATCCGAGGTGGGGATGGCGCCGGCAGTGCTGATGACTCGCTTGGCTGCGATCTCGGTACCATCGGCTAGTCGTACCCCGGCGACGCTGCCCCTCCGGACGATGATTCGGTCGACGGAGCGACGGACGGCACACCAACCCCCGGCTTCGGCGACGGTTGCCAGCATTGCCGCGGCGATACTCGACGCTCCGCCGACCGGGTAGTAGGCACCATTCAAGAAGTGCTGGACCATGAGCGCATGCATGCCAAACGACGAGCGGGCAGGTGTGACTCCGTAGTAGCCCCACTGGGCAGAGAGGACTGCACGCAAGCGGTGGTCGTCGGTGAGAGAGGCGAGAACCTCGGCGGTGGTGGCAGTGATGTGCTCTTCGGCGGCTTCGTTGGCCTTGCGACGCGCTCCCGATGAAACCAGACGGGGCATGGCGCGGGCCTGCAGCATCTTGGCCGATGCTCTCGCTGCCGATCTGACCATGGTCAAGTAGGTATCGATGGCCGGGTGTTCGTCCGGGAAGTAGTCGATCAGCGTTTCTCGGAACTTCTCCCGCGAATCAGGTAGCTGGATGGTGAAGCCGTCAGGGAAATTGAACTCGTCGTAGACCTCTCCAACCGATTCCCATTCGAGCTTGCCGTCGGTCAGGGTCCGCAGCAACCGGCCGGGATAGCTCGCCTCCGACATCTCGCCGACAATGTGAACACCGACATCCCACCGGTAGCCGGGTCGCTTGAACATCTGCGTGAATCCGCCGGGGATGTTGTGCTGCTCTAGAACCAGAGCCCGCTTGCCCAGTTTCGCGAGAGTGGCGGCCGCGGTCATCCCGCCGATACCGGAGCCGATGACGATGTAATCCCACGGTCCGTCCGGTATGTCGTGGCTCCATGGACGTCCGTCTGTCATCGCTCGCTCCTCCGGCTAGACCGGCCTTCTCGTTGTGTGGACCGGATGGTTGCCTCCCGACTAGTCGGTGTCAATGCACACGAGCACCGGCGGAATCGGTGTGGGGAAGGGATGGAATCCGTACACTCGGCGCATGGCCGAGTGGATCTACTTCATACATCCACCTCGCGAGAACTTCGGCGAGACGATGACCGACGCGGAACAGGCGGTCTGGGCAGAGCACTTCGCGCGATTCCAGAAGCTGCTGGCCGATGGAGTGCTGGTGCTGGCGGGTCCGACCCTTGGTGCGATCAACACTGGCGTCATGATCTTCGAAGCTCCCGACGAGGCGAGCGCTCGCCGTGTGATGGAGGAGGATCCGGTGATTGCCGGCGGGTTTGCTCGCGGTGAACTCCGTCCTTTCCGTGTGTCTCTGCTGCGAGGACGGGACTAGCGGCTCTGTGACATTGGCCTCTGGCGAATGTCGTCTTCCGGCGAGAGAATCAGGCTGGAATGCGTCGCCGGTGGTTTCTTCGACGTTGGGCAATCTGCCTCCTGATGGCAGTCGTTTCCTTAGTTTCTTTACCGGTGAGTTCTGGCGCCCAGGCGGAAGTCGCCGATTCGACCTTCGACGGCTTTGGCGAAACACTCGAAGGTGTGCGGGTTGCCCTCGGGATCCCAGGTATGGCGGCGGTGGTTGTTCGTGACCAGGAGGTCGTTTGGGCAGAAGGCCTCGGATACGCTGATACTGAGAAAGGGATCGCGGCCACGCCCAACACTCCTTTTGGATTGGCTTCGGTGACCAAGCCGATCGCAGCCACCTTGGTGATGCAATTGGTGGAGGATGGGCTCATCGGTCTCGATGATCTGATCACGGACTACGGGGTTGAGCTCGATGCCGGGGTAACCGTTCGTCATCTGTTGACCCACACCTCCAACGGCGTTCCGGGCGCGGTTCATGATTACGACGGGAATCGCTATGGGATGCTCGCCGGGATAGTGGAGTCCGCCACCGGCAACTCGTTCGCTGCCGTGCTCAGTGAGCGGATTCTGACGCCGCTTGGAATGGTGGATACCGCCCTGAACCCGTTTGCCTCCTGGGATGGAGCTCTCGGCTCAGGCTTCGGCGAGTTTGCCCGCGTACTCGGATGGGGAGATGGATTCGACCATTACCCCGACGTCTATGACCGACTGGCGAGCCCCTATCAACTCGACGAGGGCTTCGAGACGGTTCCCGGCATGTACCACCTCTATCACAGTGCGGCGGCGGGGCTGGTGTCGAGCGTGGCCGATCTGGCCAAGTTCGATATTGCTCTCGACCAGGGCAGCTTGGTCGGGTCGCAGGCGATGAATGAGATGCTTTCGCCGGCGGTGGAGACCGTGGTGGGCCGGTTGGACCTCAACTACGGACTGGGTTGGTACGTGCAGGACTTTGAAGGTCTCCGGCTGGTATGGCACACCGGTCGTTGGCCGCCATCGACGTCGGCCCTGTATCTGAAGGTGCCTGATCAGAACCTC
>JBLYYS010000061.1:0-5999 GCA_048550235.1 Acidimicrobiia bacterium
GCGGCCAACATCGGAAATCCCGATGACATCAATAGGGCAGTCGAGAATGCTGCGGACGGGGTTGGCCTCTTCCGAACCGAGTTTCTGTTTCTTGATCGAGCCACGCCACCGACCGAAGACGAGCAGTACGAGGCCTACCTGGCCGCGGTCAAAGGCTTCGATGATCCAGTCGTGATTCGGACGTTGGACATTGGCGGCGACAAGCCGGCATCGTATCTTGAGACCTCTGACGAAGAGAACCCTTTCCTCGGAGAACGAGGGGTTCGCCTGTACGGGATGTTCCCCGATCTGTTTGCGAGCCAGGCACGGGCTCTATTGCGGGCCGCCGTGGCCGGAGATCTCTGGGTGATGGTGCCGATGGTGGCGACTATCGCCGATCTACTCGGCGTCAAAGCCACGATGGCGACCGCGGCGGATGAGTTGAGAGCTGCCGGTGTCGAGATCGGCTCCCCCAAGGTCGGCGTGATGATCGAAGTGCCCTCGGCGGCGGTCACTGCCAGGGCTCTCGCTCGGCATGCCGATTTCTTCTCGATCGGCACCAACGATCTGACTCAGTACACGCTTGCGGCGGATCGGATGAACGGCCGTCTCGCCGACTATTCGGATGCAGCCCATC
Source organism: Acidimicrobiia bacterium (assembly GCA_048550235.1). Taxonomy (GTDB): domain Bacteria; phylum Actinomycetota; class Acidimicrobiia; order Spongiisociales; family JAHEDJ01; genus JAHEDJ01. The sequence goes on from JBLYYS010000061.1 coordinate 617, forward strand.
CAGCCGTCCTCGGCTTGTGCAAGGTGACGGCAGACGCTGCCCTCGAGGCGGGCATCTCGGTTGCAGTGTGCGGTGGGGCGGCAGGTGATCCGGTGACGGCAACGCTGTTCGCCGGTATGGGTATGGACAAGCTCTCGGTTGCGCCCCCTCTGGTCAACCGGACCAAGGCCGTAATCGACGGGCTGGATCCCAACAGCGTCGCCGCGGTTCTCGAGGAAGCTCTCGCCGCCGACTCGGCCGACGAAGTACGCACCCTGGTAGGTCGCTTATTGGGGGACGGGCTGGGGTGAGCACCGTCCTCGACAGCCGCGTGACCCGGATCATTCGCTGGTTGTTGAATCAGGACGAGCCCAGGTCAACCGCGGCGCTGGCTGCCGATCTAGGGCTCAGCCCGCGAGTCGTGCGATACCGCCTCGGCGCTGCCGAGGCATATCTGAGATCGCAGGGCGCAATCCTTTCACGAAGGCGCGGAGCGGGGCTACTGCTCGAGGCCGACGAGGAACTGCGCTCCAATATCCGAGCCGACCTTGGCGAGGGCTCGGCGGGTCCTCGCGTGTATGCCCCAGAAGAGCGCGAGCGCCTCGTTCTGGCACACTTGCTTTGGACTGCGCCGGACTACACCTCCGTTGATGAGTTGCAGGAGGTCCTGGAGGTTTCCAAGGCTTCGGCTCGTCGCGATCTCCAGCGGGTGGAACCCTGGCTCGACCGTCGCAGTTTGCCGCTCGTGCGGAGACCCGGCGTGGGTGTAGGGGTGGTTGGTAGTGAGTTGGCTATCCGGCAGGCCATGGTGCAGTTGACTCTCGAGGCGGTGCCGGAGGATGTTCTCAATGACCTCTGTCGCGGCGGATATGCGGCCTCCACTCTGGCCCGCGTCAAGCTCCCGGCAGGGATCAGAGAGCAGCTTCGGACGCTGCCACTCAAGACCTGTTCGCAGTTGGTGGCCGACAGTCGAATCTACTGGACCGTGGCCCAGGGAAACAGCGAACTCGTCTTCGCGATCTACCTTGCGGTGACAGCTGCCCGACTAACCGACAACAAAACGATCACGATGGACACCGGTCAGCAGCGATCACTCATGGACCATCCGGTATCAGAAACGGCACGAGAGATCGCGGCCGCTTTCGCGGAGTCGCTTGATCTAGTGGTGGCGGAACAGGAGATAGCCGGCATTACCGAGTATCTGCTGGGTCTGGCAACTCTGAGTTCGAGCCCTCCGGCAGACGATCCATCGCATGCTGGACTGATCGATGAGTTGCTGGCGATTGCAGGAGACGAATTGCATCCCACACTTCGCGATGACTCCGAACTACGGCGCGGGCTCGCGCTTCACCTCGAACGGCTGGCGGTGCGGATTCGTTACGGCCTCCCGGTCCACAACCCTCTCCTCCGGGAGGTTGAGGAGCGTTATCCGGAGGTGTACCTGGTGGCCCTGAGGCTTGGCAACGTCCTCGCGGGTCACCTCTCCTGCCACATTTCTGAGGATGAGGTCGGGTACCTGGCCATGTATCTATCGGGCGCGATGGAGAGGTCGCGGTTGACCCCATCTCGCCGGGCCCTGGTGGTGTGCCCCTCAGGTATGGCGACGGTGTGGGTCTTGGTATCGAGAATCCAGGCAGAATTCCCTCAGCTCGAGATCGCCAGTGTCGTTGCTGCTCGGGGGTTCGTGGAGCGACTGGACGACGAGATTGATGTCGTGATCTCGACTGTTCCGCTCGAGACTGCCGAAGTTCCGGTGGTCGTAGTCAGTCCTCTCTTGACTTCGGACGACGTTCGTCGGGTCGGCTTGTACGTTTGAGCTTGCGGCGCGTTTTGTCACATCTCGGCTAGGCCGTATTGGCAGTGGTGCGCGGGGCGACAAACCGCAATGCTGTGCAACCAGGAGGAAGCAAGGAAGGGAAGGAAGATGATAGAGCGGATCCAACGCTTTGGCGGTTGGCTGGCAGGAATGGTGATTCCCAACTTGGGGGCGTTTATCGCCTGGGGGTTCATCACTGCGCTGGTGATTCCGACCGGTTGGTTGGCTAAGACCGCCCTCGACTGGGACTGGGACCTCATCACCGGCAACATTGTCGGCCCGATGATCAAGTACCTGCTACCGCTACTGATCGCGTACACCGGCGGCAAGATGGTTCACGGCCACCGCGGTGGCGTCTTGGGTGCCATTGCCGCGATGGGCGTCATCGGCGGAGCGGCGTTTGAGACAACGGCTGGGGCGATCGGTGACCCACCCCAATTCCTAGGCGCCATGGCCGTCGGGCCGCTCGCCGGGTGGGTGATGCGAGTGATCGATGACTGGCTCGAGGACCGCACTCCCGCCGGCTTCGAGATGCTGTACAACAACTTCTCCCAGGGTCTGGCTGGCATGGGCCTGGCCGGGCTCGGCTATGTAGTGATTGGGCCGGTGATGTCGGCAATCGCTACTGCGTTCGGCAATCTGGTCGAGGGTATCGCTGACGCCGGTCTGCTGCCCCTCGCAGATATCCCCATTGAGGTTGGCAAGGTCTTGTTCCTGAACAACGCCATCAACCACGGCGTGCTCACACCGCTCGGGACCATCGATGTCGCAGAGTCGGGCCGCTCGATTTACTACATGCTCGAGTCGAACCCCGGGCCAGGCCTCGGCCTGCTGGCCGCCTACTGGTTTGCCGGTAAGGGCCTCGCCAAACTGTCGGCACCGGGAGCCATGATCATCCACTTCTTCGGAGGTATCCACGAGGTCTACTTCCCATACGTGCTGATGAACCCTGTACTCATTGGAGCGATGTGGGCCGGCGGTATCAGTGCCGACCTCATCTTCGTCGCATTCGACGCTGGGCTGGTTGGACCACCTTCTCCCGGGAGCATCTTCGCCTACATAACCTTCTTGCCGTCGGAGGCGGCAGCTGTTGCAGGCGTCTTCCTGGGGATTGCTGTAGGGGCGGTGGCGGCCTTCTTTGTGGGCACGGTCCTGCTGCGCTTGTTCCCAGTGAAGGACATGAAGGACACTGATACGGACGCCGAAATCGGCGACGCCCTGGCTCACATTCCGGGGCTGGGCGGCGACACCGCCTGACCATCGACTTTGAGTGGGTGCCCTGACGTTGGGCACCCACTCTCTGTCGTTCGGGAAATAGCGCAAGATGTTGAGAAGGAGAAGAGCATGACTGAGCGAGTTGTAAAGGCTGCTGACGAGGTCAAGCTGATCGTCTTTGCCTGCGAGGCCGGGATGGGGAGCAGCCTGATGGGCGCAAACCAGCTCAAGAAGATGGTCAAGAAAGCGAAACTCGATGTGAAGGTAATCCATTCACCGGTCTCGCAGATGCCGGACGGTACCGACGTCATCGTCACCCATAAGGGCCTGGCCGCGCAGGCTAAGGCCAAGGTGCCGACGGCAGCCGTGGTTCCGTTCAGCATGTTCATCAATGACCCGGCCGTCAAAGGTGTTGTTGAGAAGCTGAAGGCAGGCGAGCCGATCGAATCCGAGCTCTAGTCATGGCGGCTAATTCATCCGAAGGCGTTCTCACGCTGGAGTCGGTGGTGCTGGGCAGGCCCTCCGTCGAGATGGACCAGGCCATCGAGTTTGTAGGCGGCCTCCTCGTCGATCGCGGGATCGTGGGGCCGGGGTATATCGGCGGCATGAAGCAGCGCGAGGAAACTGTGTCGACCTATCTCGGAAACGGGGTCGCTCTCCCTCATGGGACCTTCGACACTCGCGACCAGGTCCTGGGGACCGGGATCGTCGTTGCCCAGTACCCAGATGGAGTCAAGTGGGGCGAAGGGGTCGCCCATCTCGTTATTGGCCTGGCTGCAGAAGGCGAGGATCACATACATGTCCTCTCGCAGCTCGCTGAAGTCCTGCAGGACGAGGGGTTGTGTGAGAGGCTTTGGACCACCGATGATCCCGGATTCGTGTTCGAGACTCTCAACGGTGAAGCGCCGCAAGGCGAGGAATCGCCGGAAGAGGTTGTCCCCACCGAGTTGAGTGTCGAGGTGACAATCCTCAACCCTGCTGGCCTCCACGCCCGTCCGGCGGCCCTGGTTGTTGAGCGTGCAAAGAAACTGGCGTCGACCGTGACCATTGCTGCCAATGGCAAACAGGCCGATGCCAAGAGCATTCTGGCGGTGCTTGCCCTAGGAGCGAGTACCGGCGACGTAGCCAATGTGACGGCTGTTGGCGCGGATGCGGAACAGGCTCTGGCAGAGATCACGGAAATCATGACTGCAACCGAAGAGGAGCTGTAATGGCACGTCTCGATCAAGATCAACTCATGGCCGCCGCCGTGGCGTTCCTAGACGCAGAGCCGGACCCGACCGGGAAGGCAGACCTGATCGCGGCGAAGGGCTCAGTTGTGGTCGCTGCCGAACAAGCTGATATCAAGGCTGCTTTCAAACGGATAAGGAAAGTCGATGGCTACCGGTGGGTGGTCATCAATCGTGAGGATCTGTTTGCGGCGAATACGCTCTCATTGGGCTCGAAGGCCGGGATCTATGACGCCAATGGTGCCGTCTTGAAGGCAGCGGACATACCGCGCAAGAAGGTCTGAGAACCGGAGGGCCAACTCAGCAATTCCGGCGCCAGGGAATGGAGAGGGGGGACCTGTGTTGGTCCCCCCTGTCAGACCTGGATTTGCTGGGTATCCCCACTACCTGAGGTAGAGCTCCACTCGAAGACGCCTACCGTTTAGGTCCTGGGTCGACCTAGGGTTTCTGGCATGACCGACGACAACCGCTACCAGATCTCCCGTGAGGAGATAGGCATCATGTTGTCCTTTGCCAAGCGACCGCACGCCGTGACCCAAGCATGGATTCTCCGGCTTCAGGCTGGTGTCTCCAAGGACGAGCTCCTCGAGTTCTTCGGGCTCGCAGGGCTGCCACTGACCGAAGCATCGCGGATCCTGTCTGCCGAGACAACCAAAGGCACCCCCGTGGATAATGACTGGTCTGATCGAAGCGCCGGCTATAAACGAGCAGTTCTAGGGGTGTTGCTGGTCAGCGTTGTTGGTGCGGTAGCAACCAGTATCGCCGCCGGAGAGGGTCCATTCGGGATACTTGCGATTGCCACGGCGCTGGTTCTTGCCGGAGTTGTGCTGCATAAGGTGATTGTTCGCCTATCGGGCGGCATGGGGTGATCCCACGTAGCCGCGAAACCCTGCGACACAGGGGACCCTGGCTGGAGTTTGCCAGAGGCAGAATCCCAATGAACCCCGTCCTTTTGACGGGGTTCTCGTGGTCAGGGGCGGGATCGATCCGCCGACCTCTGGTTTTTCAGACCAGCGCTCTACCAACTGAGCTACCTGACCACGAAGCCCTGACGAATCAGGGCTTCTGGCGGGGACGACGAGATTTGAACTCGCGACCTCCGGCTTGACAGGCCGGCGTGAACTCCAGACTTCACCACGCCCCC
>JBLYYS010000062.1:0-3809 GCA_048550235.1 Acidimicrobiia bacterium
AGCTGGCGCGGGCATTCATGCTTGATGGCCAGCCCGAGGGAATGGACTGGACCGAGCGAGCACTCGGTGTTGCAGAGGATCTCGACATGATCCCGACTATTGCCGAACTGTGGGCGACCAAAGGTGCCGGCCTGGGCACGTCGGGCCGCCTGCGTGAGGCGCGAGTTCTCCTCATGGCTGCGCTCGATCTCTCCCGTGAACACCAGCTGAGCGCCACCAAGCGCCGTGTCACCGCCAACATCAACTACATCTCGGGGGGCGCCGTTGACCCGTTCGTCGAGGAGCGGATCGAGGATGCTCGCCGTATCGGCGACCCTCGCCTGCTCCTGGAGGCGCTTATGGCAAAGGCGGGACGTTGGCACATCACCCTCGACATGGATGAGCACTTCGAGGCGATGGCCGAGATCGAGACCATTCCAATGGACGCAGCAATGGCGGATCAAGTCGAGGAGTTGCGGAACGACGTCGACCTCCTGCGCGGCGAGGTAGACAAAACGATCGCGGTCCACGAGGAGCGGTGGGCGCGGCAGGGAACGGGCGATCAGCAGATCCAGTCGAATCGCCAGGTGGCGAGGGCCACGCATGCCTTTTATCGCGGCGACCCGGTGTCTGCTGTCAGGCTCGCTATGGAGAGTGGTCATCGATCGCCGGTTGGTCACCAGTACAACTTTGCATTGGTCTTCGCGCTCCGGATGATGGACGAAGAGATGCTTCGATCGATCCGCGCGGCGGAGGCCGAACTGCCCCGACTACCGGTCGCCATCCTCCGTGGGCACGCCTTCGCAGGAGCGCTGGCCGCGCGCGCGGGCGACGTAGCGGAAGCCGAGGCCCGTTTTGCGGCGGCCATCGAAATCGGCGACGACTTGTGGGGGCCGATCTACTGCGGGATGGTGCGGGCGTCGACGCCGCTCTACCTCGGCGGTGATAATCCCCGGGCCCAAGAGTGGGCAGGGGAGACCCGCGCCAAATGGGAGAAGGCCGGGTTGAAAACCCTGCTCGACATCTACGCCGAGCCGTTCGCACTCCTAGACACTGAGGTGGCCGAGACCGCCTAGGGTGCGCTGCAACCAGTCCAACCTGGGCCGCCAACCCTCAGGATCTTCTACATCGGCATCGCTTCGTAGACCCACATGTCCATCGGGGAGTCGGCGAGCAACGCAACAGCCGCGTCGATCGACTCGGCCTGGACGATGGAATAGCCGAGCGCAGGTGCCGAGTCGGGGGTGAGTTCGGTGACGGTGCCGTCCTTGGCGACGTTGCGGCCGTTGAACAGAGGATTGCCCGAGTCCACGACATGGTCCTGTATCGACGACCACCACTTCATGTGAGCTTGCTGGAACTCGGGCGTGCGATCCATATCGCCGTGGGCTAGGAAGACGAACTTCTTCATGATGATTGCTCCTTCTCATCGGTGGCTCCGAGGGCGTCTCCCCGGTCCTTGCTGAGGTATTCGGTGTAGGTCTCCAGCGACTCCGCTTCCGTGCCCCACCATGGATGGAACCGGTCCGTCCATGCCTGCAGCCTTCGCAGCGGTTCCCGCTCGAGAGCCAGGTAGTTGGTGCGGCCAACCTTGCGTCGTCTGACCATGGCCGCCTCCTCGAGCACACGAATGTGCTTGTGGATGGCAGGCAACGACAGATTGCGCAGAGTCGCCAGTTGACTGATCGAGCGGGGTTGGAGGGCAAGCATGTGGATGATCTCACGTCGGTGCTCGTTGGCTAGAGCCGCGAACACGAGATTCAGATCCTCCCCTCCGTTTGTCACCATACTTAACCTCTTGGTTAACTATATCGATCTGTGTGAACCTCGTCAAACGAGGGTGGACCCTCTCTCGTGCCAAGAGCGACAGCGCAAATGACGACCCAAGGCGAATCTCCTACACAGGCCCCTTCTGCGGCGGCCATATGCATCGATCCGGTTCGGTCAGAGGAAGCTGGCCGCGATCAGCAGGCCTGAGCTGATCGACATCACCACCGGGCATGCCTTGAACCAGATCACCCCGGTCCGAGCACCGGTCATGGCGGTCCATGCTCCGCAACCCGGCTCGCCACAGACCAAGATATGCCGGTTCGAAGTCGTGAAGGAGGAACTCCTCTCGCGCCGTACTGGAAGCCGACCCCATAGCTGAAGCGTATCCGACCGTTGCTTCGTCTCGCTGGGATCGGCGGCGGGTGCGGACGAGAAAGGGGAGGATCCGGCTTCCTTGCCCGGCTCTACGGCCACACGCCCCTCAGCAGGGCAGCCCGGTGGCAACGATCGACGGCGGACACCAGGGCCGATGTTCGGAGGTTGACCGGTGGAATCGCCGGCCAGTCGGGAACGGCCTTTCGCCATTGGTCCCGATAGTGAGGGAAGTTGTCAATCAGCCTCGCTCTGGTCCCCAGGACTTGATCGGTGGCTTTCCGTATCTTGTGTCGGAGTCGCGCTTGGATTTCGCCCTCCGACCACTGCTGGTTTTCTAGGTTTTGCACCCATTCGAAGTAGCCGACGATCACGGCGCCGGCATTGGCCAAGATGTCCGGAACCACCACTACATCCCGCTCCGACAGAATGAGATCGGCCTCTGGAGTAATGGGAGCGTCGGCGCCCTCGACGATCATCCGGGCCTTTATCTCCGGAGCATTCAAAGAAGTGATCTGAGTCTCGAGTGCAGCCGGTACCAGGATGTCGCACTCGACAGTCATGACCTCACCTGGTTCCAGTTTCTCTGATCCGGCCAGGCCCGACACGCTACCGGTGTCGGCTCGGTGGGTTCTGAGATTTGGCAGATCCATACCGTCGCGTTTGTAGCTTCCGCCCTTGCTGTCGCCCACCGCCACAATCCGGGCTCCGGCCTCCTGGAACCTCTGGGCCACCTTGTTGCCGATGTCTCCGAAGCCCTGGATCGCCACCGCGAGATCGGAGAGACTCGTCATCTGGGGCCCGAGACCGTGTTCGATAAGGCGCTCGGTCACCTCTAGAAGACCGAAGGCGGCGGCGGTTTTTGTGCCGGCAGATCCGGACATGTCGAGTGGCTTGCCGACGACCGCCGGAAGGTTGTTCTGCTGAGAATGGGTCATGGAGTAGGTGTCGTAGATCCAGGCCATCGTCTGCTCATTGGTGTTCAGGTCGGGAGCCGGGATGTCGACATGGGGTCCGATGTTGTCTGCGAGGGCGGTCACGTAGCGTCTGGTGACCTTCTCGAGTTCCCCTTGTGACATTGAGCTCGGATCGCAGTCGACCCCTCCTCTTGCTCCGCCGAATGGAATGTCGGCGAGCGCGCATTTCCAGGTCATCCACATGGCCAGAGCTGTGATCTGGTCCTGAGTGACGGTCGGGTGGTAGCGAAGACCTCCGGTGGTCGGCCCACGCACGTTGGAATGTAGAACTCGGTAGCCGCTGTATATATAGAGGAAGCCGTCATCTCGCAGGATCGGGATCTCGACCTTGATTATTCGATCCGGCTTGAACAGCCATTCGGCGATTCCCCGCCACCCTCGAAGGTCTTCGGTCAGAGGAAGCACACGTTGAAACTGGCGATGGGCGACGGAGAGCAGATCGAGGTTTTCCGACGGTCTTTGCATCAGATTGCCCTCCGCGAGCTTTTGTTAAACATCTCTCGCGCGCGCCCGGTTGTGAAGGGGCGAAGTACCCGACTCGTGTCCAAAGCGGACAGTTGCTGAAAACGGCGGCCATGTCGCGGAGATGGGTCCTGGGTGACGGTCGCCGATCTGGCCGACCTGGAACCCGATCCGCGCCCGCCGCCGGGCTGGGCCGGGGAGTGGTGAGTTCGGCTGCCGAGTACCTCAATCCAGCAATGTGCCGGAACG
>JBLYYS010000063.1:0-4780 GCA_048550235.1 Acidimicrobiia bacterium
AAGAACAGTGCCCAAAGGCCGTCGTGCGTGCCGTAGACCGCGCCGAGGTTGCCCCGACCACCGTGGTCGTGCAGTTCAACCGAATTCCTCAACGGAAGAAACTCGTTGATATCGGTTCTATTGGAACCATGAAAGATGATGGCTTGTCGTTTGCTGAGGAACTGAACGAACTGGTGAACGGGGGCATCCAGCTGGTATTCGATCGATCCACCGTCGGACCGGTTGCGGATCTGGTCCCACAACGACTCGAATCCGGCATCTCGGTCAGCGTCGGGTGCCACCCCGGGGGCATGCAGCCCAGATCCGGGCGCAACGTCTGGCGGGTGTTCTAACCGTGTGAGGGGAATCACCCCGCCCGCAGACCCCGACAGTGCCTGACCGTCACCGTCGAATGCGAACGACAGCAGACCGCCATCGTAGGGTCCGCCGTCGAACATGAACTCATCGGGCCCCGCTTGCACCAGGCGCGGCTCGAAACCCGCCGGGCCGTCGGGGTGGAATACGAGGAACTCGCCGTCTCGCTCGACGATCGAGAAGGCAAGCCCTCCCGCGTCCCAATGGCCCACAACTCCTTGTAGGTTCATCGAAGCCAACCTACACGCTGGTCGTCGACTGTCCTCACATCGTCAGCAGGCGGGCTATCACCAGTAGGCCGGCTGCGCCGCTGAGGGCTCCGAACATGGTGGCGACAATGCGCGGTGTGCGGTGTGGTGCTCCCATCGGCGGAATTCGGTTGAGCTGGATAAGAGCCTCTGTGGCATCTGCGAGTTTGAGCCGCGCCAGCGATCGGAAGATGGCTCTTGCCGGCTCGAGGACGAAAGCGGAGCCGAGGAGGCCGGCAACACCAATGACGGCGCCGCCGAGTCCGGCCAGCCACCAGCCGGTGTCGTTCTCGAAGTGTGCGAGTGCCATCACAAGCAACCCGACGGCAGCGACGAGGAACGACCAGGCTCGAATCCATTCTGCTCGCACCTGTCGTGGGGAGAGTCCGGTCTCAGGTTCCACCCGGCCAGTATCGCACCCGGATGAGTTGAGGCTTGGTTCTTGCCCCGAAGCCATCCGCTGTCGGCTTGTGTTTGTTCTGGCCACCGCCGAGACTGCCGGGATGCTGCCGCTCCCTCCCCCAGCAGAGCTGCGACGTCGCCTTCCCCGGCTCATGTTCGGGTTGTTTCTGTTCGGCATAGGACTGGCCTTTATGGTGGTAGCCGATCTGGGTCTCGCTCCATGGGAGGTCCTGCACCAGGGGATCTCCGGTCGCACGGGCATTCCGATTGGCACAGTCGGGATAATCACGGGGCTGATCGTTCTAATCGCTTGGTTTCCGATCGGCGAACGTTTCGGAGTCGGGACGCTGGCGAATGTGATCTTCATCGGGATCGTGATCGACCTCAGCCTCTGGATATTCCCCAATGAACTGGATGGATTGGTGTTGCGATGGGTGGCGATGATCGGCGGGTTGGTGTTGGTCGCTGTCGGGTCGGGCTACTACATCGGTGTGCATCTCGGACCGGGACCACGTGATGGGCTGATGACCGGGCTGAGTAGGAGGACCGGCCGCCCGATCGGATTTGTACGAGCAATCATCGAGGTTTCCGTCCTGGTGGCCGGGTGGCTGCTCGGTGGGACCGTCGGCGCCGGGACCGTTGCCTTTGCCTTCGGCATCGGACCTTTGGTTCAGGTGTTTCTTCACAGACTGTCCGTTGCCACTATCGACAACTAACCGCCGTCAGCGTCGCTGTACACCGACTACCAGTCGTGCTCGCGGCCGTCCCAGGTCCAGAAGCGTCCATGTTGCTCCGGGGTGAGATCAGCCATCAGTCGGGCGATGCCATCAGCGCTCTCTTCGATGGAGAGCGGTGCGGAGTCGCCACCCATATCGGTGCGAACCCAACCCGGATGTACCACCACAGCGATTACCCCGCGTTCAGCCCATTCGGCAGAGCGGTTTCGGAACTCGTCGTTCAATGCTGCTTTCGAGTCGCCGTAGTCCCCGAGGCTCTCGCTGCTGCCCCGACGGGCGCCTAGTTGCGAAGTCATGATGGCGATCTTCCCGCCGGTATTCAGCGCTCCCGCGTCGAGGAAGGATTGCACAACGCGAATTGGTGCTTCAGCGTTGACCGCCATCATCAAATCTCTGGGTGTTCCTCTTCCAACCCCAGCGTTGTGGATCAAGACGTCCAGGGGACCGACTGCGTCGATCAGGTCGCTTGTTTCGTCTCTCACATCGAACTGGTGAACGAGTAGGGGCCCGTCCAGAGCTTCGAGGGGGTCTGCCGCGTCTGGGCTTCGCGTCGTGGCATGAACCGTCCAGCCGTTGGCTAGGTATCGCCGCACCAGTCCGATTCCGATCCCCCGATTGCCGCCGATGATGAGAATGGAACGCGTCGTCATGGTGGTGAGTCTGGCAGCTAGGCCTCTTCGGTGGCCCTGTCGAGCGCGTTGATGACGGCGGCCTGCAACTCCTCGGCTTCGGTTGGACTGTCACCGACTGCCGTGATTCCGACTCGACCCAGTTCGGACAAAGCGCTCATCATGTGAAAGACCACGCCTTTCTGGCGGGTCTGGTCGAAGTGCAGGTCGTTCATCATGACGATGTCGAAGAGGTCGTTCATTGTGAGGCTCCGGTAGGCCGGAGATTCGACGTGGTCGGAGGCGACGTAGTACTTCTTCTGCCCGCCGGGGGATACGAAGTCGCCGGAATCGGGATCGTAGGCACCGTCGGTGAGAAACTGGAGAGTCAAGAACGGGTGAGTAGTGCCCCCCTTCCTGAGGTTCACTTCGATCGCGTACGAATCCCACGACCCACCGTTGCGACGTGCCGTGACGAAATCGATTGCGAACCGGCCGAGGACTCCTCTTTTCGCCAGCAACCGACCGACAGCTTCAGCTTGCCGGCTGATCACCGCCACGTAGGCCGGATCTGCCGGGAACTGCGAACCGAGGAAAGTCTGTCCGTTGGGCCCACCCAGCACCTGATCGTGAGTCGAGAGCAGCTCGACGTTCCCCAGCGGGGTGATACGCAGTTGGACGCTTGGGCTGCGGATTTCCTCGGCGACGATTCGCTCCTCGACGATGCCGCCGGTTGCTCCCAGTTTCCGCAGGAAGTCCGGGTATCCCAATGCTCCCAGCTCGAAATGCATCGTTGGAAGTAGCCGAAGGATGGCGGCGTGCTCGGAATCGTCACCCGGGTCCGGAAGTTCGGCGAGGGCAAGGTTGGCGTTTCCGGTTCCGGATACTCCTTCGTCGAGCTTGATCACGATTTGGCTCAGTTCCGGCCGCTCCGCTCGCATCTCGGCGATTGCGGTCGCGAGCTCCTCTTCGGACCGTAGGTGTTCCCTCCCGAGCGGGTGGCGGATTCCTGCTTTGCCGAACATCCGTCTGCTCTCGCTCTTGCCTCCGAGTGGCAGGTGAGTTGGGTCGGCGCCGTACATCGGGATTCCGAGACGCATTGCTAGTTCCCGATCTTTCCAACTGGCTTCGAACGGAATTAGGTGCGCCCGGTTGGTATCGGCGATGTACGACTTGATCTCCTCGACGGTCGAGGGTCGTTCGAGCAGCTTGTCCGTGAGCGGTCCCGCAGATGGATTCCGTGGCGACACCAGATGGAGTCGTTTGCGGGCATGACTGGCGATTACGCCGGGGAGCAGACCGAGGTAGTAATCGATGATCGTCGGGTCGATGTCACGCCCGGTTACATAGACCATCCGTGCTCGCGGCTGGCGCAGCAGGAGCAACAGAAATAGGAAGCGCTCCTCGACGGCCTGGCGCTCGGTGCCGGTGAGCGGGAAGTCGACCTCGGCGTTCGGCACCACGACGATGGTCTGCTCATCCTTGTTGAGGCGTTCGATCGACTTCCACAGCGGAACCAGCTTCGCTTGAAGTTGGTCGAACGCGACTTGATCCTTTGCGTCTAGGTCTCTGCCCCTCATTGATCTCCCTCGGGAGCGGAAAAGTAGCATGCGGCGACGGTTTACTGCGCCGAAATCCCGGTATTGGGTCGGACGAACCGAATGGGCTGGTTTGCACCGTCGGGCCTCGCAGTGCGTGTGGGCACAGGCGGCGAGGCGGCCTAGTCTCTCAGCGGTGTCGAAGTTCAAGGTTTCATTGGTATCAACCGGCGGGACGATCGAGAAGACGTACCATCCGCTGTCGGGAACGCTCTCCAACACTATGAGTGTGTTGGACCATATGCTCGCGCAGATTCGTACGCCGGATCTCGTCATCGAGCGAGTGCAGTTGATGAACAAGGACAGCCTCGATATGACCGACGGAGACCATCAACTGGTGGCGACGACCGCTCACACACAGGCCGCTTCGGCTCAGGGTGTGATCGTTGTGCACGGCACAGACCGTCTGGCTATCAGCGGAGAAGTGACACACTCACGAGGGGTTCCGCCGGTGCCGATCGTGTTCACCGGAGCCATGCGCCCGTACGAACTGCGCGATACCGATGCCCTACAGAATCTCGTTGAGGCGCTGCTGGCAGTGCGGCTGGTCGAGCCGGGGGTGTACGTCGCCATGCACAATCGACTCCTGCGTTTTCCCGGGGTGACCAAGGATCGGGAGGCCGGTACCTTTGTCGGGGGCGTTCCCGGCTAGGCGAGTCTCTACCCAATACCCCGTGGACGCCGGACGTCCGGGGCGGTCGGGCGTCACCCTGCCGCGATCAACCCGATGGCCATCAGTGCAGTGAGCAGGCCGAGTAGCCGCGTCGGCGAGATGCGTTCCTTGAATACGATCCTGGCCAGAATCACCGTGGTGGCGGGAAACATCGCGGAGA
>JBLYYS010000064.1:0-3524 GCA_048550235.1 Acidimicrobiia bacterium
AAGATCGCCACGATGGCTTCGGTCGGATCCTCAACGTCGTTTTCGGGGAGTCGAATCTCGATCGGCGGTGTCGTCGTGGTCGAGTCCGGAGGGGTGACCGTCGTCGAAGTCGTGGTGGACGGGACACTCGTGTTTGTGCTGGTCGCGGTGTCGACGGCCACGGTTGTCGACGAGGCGGTCGTCGAGCATGCACCGAGCACCAGCATCGGTACGAGAAGCCGTCCCCACCATCCCTGGATCCGCATCCATTACCTATCGTTAGCAAACGACTAACAACGATCGTACCCAAACATTTCCTGGCCTGCCATTGACCCGTAGATAGAGTTTTCGCGGTCCAGCCCTAGGCAAGAGCCCGACGGGGGAACCTGGAGAGGCATCCGGTGCGTTCAAGCTGATGAAGGCACGAGCAGTAGGAGAAGACATCGTGGCAAATGTCACCCATTCGGGTAGCCAGGGGATCGAACCGATCGGGCAGCGCGGTGCCGGCCGCAGCAAGTTCATGCCGGCAGTGCTGGCCGTTCTGGTGCTGCTGAGCGGATTCGGGCTCGGGGCCCTCTATGCCTCCTTTGTCAGCGAAGATGCTCCCGTTCCAGAGCAAGGAGCAAGCCTCACGGCAGACGACCTACCTGTTCTCGCCCAGCCGCCGGCCGGCGCAGTCGCTTCCGCGTCCGCCGCCACCGCTGCCGTGACCCCGACCGCTCCGCCTGATCCGGGATTTGGTTCCACCGAGGTTGCCTTCGTCACGAACTTCCCGCTGGTCGACTTTGACTGGGAGAGGGTGACGATTCCCATGGAGGAAGGTTTTGACCTGCGCTGGTTCGGTTTGCTGGGAGATGCATACGCTGCAGTGGGGTTCGGATGGCAAATCGACGGCGGGGAGTACCTGGCCACTTGGAAGTCCCCCGACGGAAGCGAGTGGACCGAAGCCGGGCGGCTCGAAATCCCGGAAGGGACCTCGATGTATGAGGTAGTCGGCTCCGACGGACGATTGTTCGCCATGGGTGAATCGTGGGATAGGTCAGAGCCGGGCCGCCGGGTCCTCTACGGGACCACCGACGGTGTTGAGTGGTCCGAGTTCGAGTTGCCGTATGAGAATGATGGCTCCGGCTATGCATATCTCCAGGGTGTCGCCGCCAACGAAACCGGCACCGTTGTCGTCATGACAATCGAGAACTATCCGGAAGAGCCCCCGCAAACGATTGAGATCAAAGGCTTCACAGTCGAGGTAAACCACAGATTCGGGTCGTACACGTTGATGGACGCATCCGGAACGGAAGTGCTCAGCGGTTCCACCGAGGACATCTGGCACTGGCAAGAAGATGGCCAGGGTATCTTCCATCCCAGCACCGGCGAGTTGATTACCACCGTGCCCTGGGAGGTTTGGGAACAAGGATGGAGCAGCGCCTACGACGATCGGGCGTACGGATCTCCACTTCCCATTCCGCTCGAACCAACCGAACCGTATATCCCGCCGACTATTGCGGTGGATTGGGACGGATACCTGATCACGGTCGATGAAGGGGCCGGCGAGTACGCGGTTGTCGAGACTGAATCCGGCGAAACGATCGCGGCTGGTCCAATCGAACATATCTGGCGTGGCCCTGCGCCGGTGTTCGAGGATCCGGAAACCGGACAGGTGATCCTCAGCGTCACCTGGGAGGAGTGGGACAAAGCCGAAGAGGCTTCCTGGATGAACTACGAGGAAGCGTATTACGGCGACACCTGGTACCGCACGGAGACGATCGCCCTGTTCTCGGCCGACGGTGCTGAGTGGATCGAAACCGCAGTTTCTAGCAGTTCATCAGGTTCGACCGTGACTGTCATGGCAACCGAGGGCGAGTTCATCCTGAACGTCGCCTCGTACGGCGAGTTCGGCGAGAACCGGGTTGTGTGGACCTCAACCGACGGCAAAGACTGGGCAGTAGGAGAACCGATCGAAGATGGTGAGCGCTACCTCCATAGCACCATCGCGACGGAGGACGGGTTGCTGGGTATCGGTGAGGGTCCCGGTGGTCAGGCGATCTGGTCATCAGAGCGGGGCGAGCGATGGGTTTCCGAGTTCACGATCGGACCTCAGGACGACGGCACCTATGTTTGGCTGACGGCGATGGCCGATGGTCCGATTGGCACCGTGGTGGTTGGAAACCGTGAGGGTCCGTACGACTACCAGCCCCTCGCTATCGAGAAGGGCGGCCTCACAGCCGAGTTCGAGGGCGAGTTCGTGGTCCGCATTACCACGGAGGCCGGCGAAGAAGCGTTGTTGTTGACCTGGGACGACGTTGAGTCCGGAACTCTGGGTGAACTGGTCGTATACGAAAACGAGGAAACCCTCTTCTACGGTCCCGATGGCGAGCTGCTGATGACGATCACCAACCAAGAAGCGCAGGAAGCCTATGAGTCCCGCGATGAGGAAGCTCAACCGGCTGTTCAACAGGTGATGTTCCTCCAGACCGACGGCACCTGGCATGAGGTGGCTGTAGGCGGCGCCGGCGTGAACTACGTCTCGGGCATGGTCGTCGGTGACTCCCGAGTTCTATTGGGCGGAGTCGAATGGGACAACTCCTACTACCCGGAGGAAGGCTTCGGAGGTGGCTCTTCGAGCATGGTGGTTTTGATCGGATCGCCGGCCGAATAGCAGCAGAATTGGAGGCGGCATCGAACCGACCGGCTACGATGCCGCCTCCACAGGAGAAAGCACACTTCTCCTCCTTTGCAGTCGGGAAGAACCCGTGAATTCTGATTTCATCGTGGAACTGATTGGCTACCTCGGGTCTGCGATGGTCGTCCTCTCCCTGACCAGAACTTCGATCCTCAAGCTGCGCGTGTTCGGGCTCGTGGGTGCGACGATCTTCGTGGTGTACAGCCTGTTCATCCAGGCTTACCCGATTGCGGTTGTCAATGTGGTCATCGTCGGGATTCATCTCTACTTCCTGCGGGGCCTGCTCTCGAAGAAGAACGAGTTCTTCACAGTTCTCGAAGTGAGAGCCGACTCCCGCTACCTCGAGTACTTCCTTCAATTCCACGAGGAGGACATCCGCACCTACCAGCCCGATTTCCAGTTCGAGCCGCGCGCCGACCAAGTGCAGGTGTTCCTGCTGCGGGACCTGGTTCCGGCGGGTCTCTTGATCGGACGTCGGTGCGTCGATAGTTCGTTCGAGGTTGAACTCGATTATGTGATTCCGCGCTACCGGGATTTCCGCATCGCTGAGTTCCTCTATTCGGAGCTGTCCGGCGTGTTCTCCGACCCGCAATGTGAAAAGGCCTGGAGCCGTCCGGGAACAGAGATCAACACCAAGTACCTCGAACGGATGGGATTCACATCCTCGACCGATCGGGGCGGCGAAACGATCTATGTGAAGGACCTCACCGGGATGGCCAGCGGCCGTCGCTGATCAGCTCAGATAGTCGAGCGTCACTGCGGTGTGCAATGCAATACCGACGGCCATCGAGTCTTCGTCGAACCGAACTAGGTTCGAGTGATTGACCGGAGCAGTTCCCGGCTCTAGATCAGTCGGGCAAGATCC
>JBLYYS010000065.1:0-4813 GCA_048550235.1 Acidimicrobiia bacterium
CGTCGAGCCGACCTACTGGGCCGATATCAGGGGCGAAGCCGCCTGGGACGCCCTGAGCCTGTGGCCGATGCCGGTGGCCGGAATACTCATGATCCTCAACAACGCGGCCTGGGCCTACTTTGGACTGGCCGGCGGAGCCGTCTTCGTCTACTTCGCGGGGCGTGGAATCTTCACCCGCCTCGAGATGCGACGCCGCGAATGCCGCATCGGCACTACCGCGAGCGTCAATGTCGGCATGACATTTCTCGCAATCTGGGGCGCAATGGGAGCTGTCACCATCGTCGCGGCCGTGATTGAACTCACATAGGGAGGAGCGCCGATGGATGTAACCGCCTGGACCTGGATCGTCGCGGTCGGGGGGCTGCTTCTGATCGGATTGCTGGGCACCCTCCAGTTCATTGCCGCGCTGCGGCCCCGTAGCGAATGGGTCATCGCCAATGTCTATGGGGGATCCCCGGAGGCCACAGATCCGAAAGCGTATTTCGCCTTCAACCAGGCCAGCGCATGGGCAGACCCGTTCTTCTGGGCGCCTCTACAGATCGCCGGCAGTGTCGGAATGCTTCTCGGTCACCGGTGGGGATTTCTGCTCGCCCTGATGGCCAGTGTTCCGTTCTGGTACACCGCCATCTTCTTCTTCATCTGGGACCGAGACCTCGGTTTCCGCGAGAACACATTCAACTACTGGGTCATCGTCTGGGGAATGTGGCCGGCATTCGGAATCATCGAGGGCGTATACACATTCGTCCGGCTAGTGGAGTAATCATGGAGATCACTGAACGAGTCATCGAACTGGCAGATGGCCGCAAGCTGGCCTATGCAGACTGGGGAGACGACGAAGCTCCGGCGGTGATGTACTGCCACGGGTTCCCGACCAACATGCAGGAAATCCGGCTTCTCACGCCCACACTTGAACGTTTCGGAGTCAACGTGCGGCTGATCGTGCCCAATCGTCCCGGCTACGGAGCGTCTTCTTTCCAGCCCAATCGGTCGTTTCTCGACTGGCCCTTGGACGTGGCCGAGACGGCCGATGCGCTGGGACTCGATCGTTTTGCGGTCCTGGGAGTGTCGGGTGGAGGTCCGTACGCCCTCGCCTGCGGCTCTGCGCTCGGCGAGCGAGTTACACGCATCGGGATCGCCGTCGGTGTTGGGCCTGTGGAGGCGAAGGGGATGGAAACAGCACAGGCCGTCACCGGTCCGTCCCGATTCGGCATCATCCGCAAGATCCAATTCGGCATGGTGGCGTACGGGTTCAAGAAAGGACAGGAGGACCGGTTCTTCGAGCAGACGCTCAGCACGATGGGCGAGGCAGACAGAGAGGCCCTGGCAGATCCCACCGCGCGGACCTGGTTCCTGGAGATGACCCGCGAATCACTCCGCCAGGGTGGCGGGCCGAGCGCATACGAGGCCGGTCTCTACCGGAAGCCGTGGGGATTCGAGCCGGCAGAGATCTCCACTGAAGCATTGCTCTACTACGGAGGAAGGGACACCACGGTCCCTGCCTCGGTCGGACAATGGCTCGCCGAACGACTCCCCAACGCAGAGTTCCGAATGATGCCCGAACAGGGTCACTTCACCTGGATGCTCACCGAAGACGTAGCCGGGTTGATCACCGACCTCATCCGCTGAAGCCGCCTCACCGTTGCAGCGCCAGTAACGCCGCACCGAATCGATCCAACTCCTCATCGGTGTTGAAGTAGTGGACCGAAGCCCGGACGAGATCAGGCAACCCTCGCCGAGTCGCATCTACCGGCGTCGAGTCCGGAGTCGACACCGACAAATTGATCTGCTCTGCCCTCAGCGTTCCGACGAGCTCCTCTGCTTTGAGACCGGAGGCGGTGAAGGTGACTATGCCACAGAGACGCTCTCCAATATCCGTTGTGGTCACGCCGGGTATCTCCGCGAGAATCCCCCGCAGCCTGGCGGCCAGCTCGACCACCCGGCTCTCGATATCGGCGAGGCCGAGGTCCAGCGCGTAGTCGACGGCCGCGCCCAGGCCGACCAGCGACGACCAGCCAAACTCCCAGGTCTCGAACCTTCGGGCTCCCCGCTGGACTTCGTAGGAATCCGGTCCAGTCCATCTAGCTGAATGAAGATCGAGAGCGGCTGGTTCGCCGTTCCATCCGTTGCGAACATACAGAAACCCGGTCCCCCTAGGACCGCGTAAGTATTTCCGGCCGGTAGCCGTCAACAGATCACAACCCAACTCATCAACATCGATGTCCAGGTGGCCTACCGACTGGCACGCATCCAGCAGGTATGTAACGCCCGCAGCCCTGGCGACGCGGCCGATCTCCTCAGCCGGATTCACCAGCCCTCCATTGGTTGGAATGTGGCTGATGGCAATGAGCTTGGTTCGCTCGTCGATCATCGATCGCAGAGCATCCGTCGACAGCTCCCCATCTGGAGTTGACGGGACCGCGTCGACAAGTACCCCGTACTTCTGCGCTGCCTTGACGAAATTGATGACGTTGCTGGCGTACTCCGCTTCCGATGTGAGAATGCGATCCCCCGGGGCGAAGTCGAAGGAAGAGAAGGCCGCGTTCCAGGCATCCGTCGCGCTGCTCTGCAACGCTATCTCCTCCGGATCACATCCAAGCATCTGTGCGATGGACCCGTACACATTCGAGATCTGCTCGGTACGCTGCGCCTGCATCTCGTAACCGCCCGTGAGCGCCTCCCGGGTCAGGTAGTCGATTTGAGCATTGACGACAGTAAGAGGCGGTAGCGATGCACCGGCGTTGTTGAGATGAACGACGTGTCCGCATCCAGGCGTGTCGGCGCGTACCGCATCAAGATCAATCATCCGCCAGATGGTAGGCGCCGAATACTTCTCATAAGGGTCTCAGCATTCCTTCACAGATCTTTGACAAAGACCCGACAAGATTGGACCAATGAGAAGAAACGGGATGTTGAAAGGACCGACATGAACAACAATGCACAGTCCAACGTATTCGCCCTCGAGTTCGACGATGAACTCAAGGCAAAAGAAGTGCTGCTCGCATTCCTTCGCCTGCAGAAGAGGAAATCGCTTTCCCTGGAGGATGCCGCCATTGTCACGAACAAACGCAAGGTGCGCATCCTCCAGACCCGGGACACCAACCCCTCCCAGGGCGCACTGACCGGAAGCTGGTGGGGTCTGCTCGCCGGGCTGCTGTTCGGATACGCGTTGCCGGCGGCCCTGATTGGAGCAGCCCTCGGCGCCCTCTGGGCCTGGCGTAAAGACATCGGAATCTCAGACCAACAGATGAAAGAACTCGGTCAGGGTCTCCGCCACGGAGAGGCGGCGGCTTTCTTCCTCGTGAAGGACGCCTATCCAACCCACCTGGTCCACGAGTTGCGCAGGTTCGACGGTCGGATCCTCCACACGACCTTCGACGCAGAGACTCGTGAACAGCTGGAGGAGGCACTCTCGTACGCGGCCTGACCAAGTCTTGGAGCGGGATGCTCCCCCTTCCCCACCCTCCCCAACTCCCGCTGCCAAGTGAGGGCCCCGCCACCCGGCGGGGCCCTCTTTGTTTGTGGGTGTGAGGCCCGTGGACCATCTACGCTGTTGCGGATGGAGATTCGAACTGAGCGTTTGCTGCTCCGACGCTGGCGTGAATCAGACAGGAGTGCATTCGCACGGATGAATGCCGACCCCGAGGTGATGCGACACTTCGTAGAACCACTGACCCGCCAGGCGTCGGATGCCTTCGTCGACCGCATCGAACACGGCTTCTCGCTGTGGGGATTCGGTTTGTGGGCAGTTGAGCTGCCCGGCGTGAGCGACTTCATCGGGTTCACCGGGTTGTGGCCGGTCGGATTCCAGGCGCACTTCACCCCAGCAATAGAAGTTGGTTGGCGACTGAGCAAGGAGAGCTGGGGAAACGGGTACGCGACGGAAGCAGCCCGTGCCGCGATCACCTTCGGTTTCGAGCGGGCCGCACTCGAGCACATCGTCTCCTTCACCATCCCCGCCAACAAGCCCTCGGTCGCGGTCATGCAGCGCCTGGGAATGACACACGATCCATTGGACGACTTCGATCATCCAAGCCTCGCCGTCGATAGCCCGCTCCGTCGGCACGTGCTCTATCGCATCACCGCAGCTGATTGGGCGGCTCGAGCTACGGCGTAGACTCCGACGATGCCCGGCGTGATCATCTTCCTCATCCTCATCGGCGCGACAATCGCCATCGGCTTGGCAGTCGTCACTCATCGCACAACGATCGCCCAATGGGCGGAGGCTGCCGATGCCCTCGGAATCGACATCAACACCGGCAGCATCTTCTCGCTCCCCCGGCTCCACGGACTTGTCTCCGACCAGGTGGTCTCGGTCCACACGTTCCAGAGCAGTAGTGGCAACAATCAGCAGCGCTACACCAGATTCGAAGTCACGTATCCATCGATCGGTTTGGGGCTGGAGCTCTCTCGACAAACGAAGGTGGGCGGGTTCTTCAGACGCATGGTCGGCATGCAAGACGTAGAAATCGGGGACCCGGCGTTTGACGATGCGTTCGTCGTGAACGCTTCCGATCCTCACCGGTTGGCAGTGTTCCTTTCCGGACAACGCCGAACCACGCTCAGCCGACTGCTAGCCACCTACCCGACCATGAAAGTGACGGACACCTCTGTCCGAGTTGATGTGCGGAAGATGATTCGCGATCCGGAGGTGCTGGTCTCCACAGTGAGACGCCTGGTCGGAGTAGCGCAGATTCTGAGTGACCCGACCGAGAAGACCGATGACGCCACCACCGCCCGTGCAGAGGGAGACCTGACCGAGGCGCTTCGCCGCATGCGGGAGGCGATCGATTCCCAACCGGAGAACATCGACTAC
>JBLYYS010000066.1:0-11192 GCA_048550235.1 Acidimicrobiia bacterium
ATGAGCTATGAGCTATGAGCTATGAGCTATGAGCTATGAGCTATGAGCTATGAGCTATGAGCTATGAGCTATGAGCTGAGCGCATAGCATCTTCACTGCTCACTGCTCACTGCTCACTGCTCACTGCTCACTGCTCACTGCTCACTGCTCACTGCCCACTGCCCATTGCCCATTGCCCACGGCGTCACAGCTACTGATTCAAGAATCTCTTGCAGGGGCGCGTGGTCGCTCGTACGATATATGCGCCGATCTGCATATCAGGCGCAACGTGCCTGCGAGGAGGGATTTCAAGATGCCCGGTTCGATCACTACTGACGAACTCGCTCGGAGAATCGAAGATCCGGAGAACGCACCGTACATTCTCGATCTACGAGCCAGCGATCAGTTCGAACGTTGGAGGATCGAAGGCAAACTCGCCCTCGATACGGTGAACGTTCCCTATTGGACTGCTCTGGGCGATATCGAAGCCATCGCATCGACCTTGCCCGAAGGCAAGGATGTCATCGCCATCTGTGCCCATGGCGGATCGTCGGGGATGGTCGTCGAGATGATGGACAAGCCCAATGTGAAGAACCTCGACGGCGGAATGGACCTTTGGGCCAATACCCTGATCCCGCGCGTCCTCTTCGACGATGGCACTCACTTCGTCGTTCAGCTCGACCGGATGGCCAAGGCCTGCTTGTCCTATGCGATCGGTGCTCGCGGGCACACGATGGCCGTGATTGATCCAGCGGCAGACATCGATCGGTACCTGGCATTGGCTGCCGAATACGAGGCCGAACTCACGGACATTTTCGACACCCATCTCCATGCCGACCACATTTCCATCGGTGCCGCCATGGCGGAGCGAACCGGTGCGACCTACCGCATCTCTACCGGTGATGCTGAGGGTGCCGTGTTCGACTACACGCCTCTGGTGGACGGCGACGTCTTCACGTTCGGCGAGATGGAGATGGTGGTTCGAACCGTCGCAACGCCGGGGCACACCCCCGGTTCCACGTCACTCGAAGTCCACGGCCGCTACCTGATGACCGGCGACGCGGTGTTTGTCACCGGAGTCGGTCGGCCGGATCTTGGCGGAGAGACCGAACCCTGGGCCAAGGACCTGTTCAATACGATCCACGTGAAGCTGTCGCCACTCAACCCGGAGCTGGAGGTCTGCCCTGCGCATTACACGAGCAGGGCCGAGTCGCTCGCGGATGGAACGCTGCGGCGCAGGCTGGGCGATCTTCTCCAGAATGATCCGGTGGTGTCGATTGCCGATGAGGCGGAGTTCGTCGACTACGTCGTCTCTCACCTCGGTGAACCCCCCGCCATCTACGCCGACATTCGGAAGGTCAATCTGGGTGTTCTGCAACCGGATACCGACAAAGCGAAGGAACTCGAGGTCGGCCGCAACGAGTGTGCGCTGTCGAAGTGATAATCATCGCGTGGGTTCGTCCCGCGTCACCTGATCAGACCAATATGGGTCTGTGAACACCACCGCACGACCGCGGGTTTCCGTCGGCGACGCCGTCGCCGGATTGAGTGTCGCCTTCATCCTGATCCCACAATCGCTGGCGTACGCCGAGATCGCAGGCGTCCCGGCCTACGTTGGCCTATACGCGGCGGCGCTCCCGCCACTGGCGGCGGCGTTCTTCGCTTCCTCCCCGTATCTCCAGACGGGTCCGGTAGCGATGACTGCCCTGCTGACGTTTGGGGCGCTAAAGGGTATGGGGGCCGAGCCCGGGACCACGGAGTATGTGGCCCTTGCAGCTCTACTGGCCGTCGTGGTCGGCGTGATCCGGGCTGGAATAGGTCTAGCCAAAGGTGGGTTCCTCGCCTATTTCATGTCTCAACCGGTGCTGATTGGCTTCACCGGGGCTGCAGCCATATTGATCACCTCGTCACAGGTGCCGACTGCGGTGGGTGTGGCAGCACCGGACGGGAAAATCCTCGAGAAGGTGTGGTGGACGCTCACGCATGTCGGTGAGTGGGACCCGACCGCAGTGATTCTTTCGATCGTGACCGTGGGCCTGGTTCTGGGTGGCCGGAAGGTCCACAAGCTTTTTCCAGGTGTGCTGCTGGCCGTTGCTATTGGAATCGCATACAGCATGATCACCGATTACGACGGCCTGACCGTTGGTGATGTTCCTGCCGGTCTACCACCGTTCTCGCTGGATCTCCCCTGGGGAGAGTTGCCTTCGCTCATCGTGAGCGGTGCAGTCATAGCCCTGGTCGGCTTCGCCGAAGCGTCGGCTATTTCGCGGACGTTCGCCGCCCAAGACCGCCAGACCTGGAGCCCGGATCGCGAGTTCATCAGCCAGGGAGTCGCCAATCTGGCCTCAGGTATCTCGGGCGGCTTTCCGGTCGGTGGTTCGTTCTCCCGTTCGTCGATCGATCGTCTTGCCGGCGGAAAGACCCGTTGGGCGGGGGCGATCACCGGCATCGCGGTTCTCGCCTTCCTGCCGGTGGCCGGGGTCTTGTCGCCGCTGCCGCGGGCGATCCTCGGGGCGATCGTCATCTCAGCCGTGGCGAAGCTGATTCATCTGGCGCCGCTTTGGACCATGTGGAATGACTCGAAACCGCAGACGGCAGTCCTGTGGA
Source organism: Acidimicrobiia bacterium (assembly GCA_048550235.1). GTDB lineage: Bacteria > Actinomycetota > Acidimicrobiia > Spongiisociales > JAHEDJ01 > JAHEDJ01. The sequence continues at coordinate 2,587 of JBLYYS010000066.1, forward strand.
CCACTTTCGGTTTGACCCTCATTCTGAGCCCAAGGATCGAGGTCGCGGTGATGACCGGGATCGGTCTCGGAATCGTCATTCATCTTTGGCGGGAGATCCGGGTGAGTGTCGAGTCGAGCTTTGACGATGGCACTCTGCAAATCACTCCGACCGGCGTTCTCTACTTCGGTTCCGCTCCGCAACTCAGCGAAGCGCTGCTCGAATTGCTGGCGGAGAGGCCTGAGGCCGAGCGGATCGTCTTCGATCTGGGCAACCTGGGCCGTATCGACTACACCGGTGCCCTGGCTTTGAAGAGCGTGGCCGAGGAGGCGGAGGTGGCCGGCCTGGCAGTCGCCTTCTTGAATATCCCGCCTCAGACCCGCCGCATTCTCGGCAGGGTGCTCGACCAACGCGCCCCCGAAATCGATGGCCCCTAGTCCACCCGTTCTTGCGGGACTCCACGCCGTCTGGCGATACTCCGACACGCAAGAACGAGGAGACTGAGGTGCTGGGAGTGATTCTGGCCGGGGGTGCGTCTACCCGGATGGGACGGGACAAGGCGTTGGTCGAGTTGCATGATCGTCCACTCATTTCGCATGTCGCAGATGCGCTGGGCCGCGTGTGTGATGACCTCATCGTGGTCGGCAGGGAGGGCAAGCTGGCCGGGCTCGACTGTGTGCCGGACGATTCCGACGGCAGGCTCGGCCCGGCCGCCGGGGTGGCGACTGCCCTCCGTGTAGCCGGTGATCGACCCGTTCTGGTGTCGGCCGTAGATCAACCGTTCCTTCGAACCGAAACGCTCGAGAGGTTGATCGCTGCTGGAGATTCGGCGATTCCGCAAGACGGCGTTCTGCAAGTCACCTGTGCCACGTACGGCGCGGATCTACGTCAGGCCATCGAGTGGGCCGTCGAGGACGATGTTCCGCTCTGGCGGGTGATGCGGATGAAGGCACGGATCGTCACCGATGTGGAGTGGCGCGCCTGGGGCGAGGACGGACGTTCCTGGTTCAGCGTGGATACCCCGGAGGCGCTGGGACTCGGACTGCAGAGGTTCGGCGAGACCGACCGGTGAGTGAGCTGTAGGCCTAATCGATTCGGGCTGTGTTCAGGCCGATCGTTGCGGCCGATTGGAGCAGTTCACCGTCTCCTGCGACCAGCACCAGGTCTTAGTCTGCCGCCAGCTCCGCTGCTTGTTCGAAGGGACTCTTCCGATCCCCTTGCGAATCGTGAACAAACCGAATCCAGATCCAAGGTGTTCGAGGTCTCACTCGATCGGTTCGCCTCGGTCGAGGAGGATGCCTTCCAAGCGACCGATTCGGGCTCTGACCCTGTTGGCGCCCTGGGCTTCGTCCATGGCGGCATTGATGAGGATGCCGTCGCGACCCCCGTGGCTGCCTCCCTGTCCTCCGCCACTTCCGCCTCCGCCTGCTTGAAGAGCCAGGTTGATCCGTTCTCCCATGAGCGCCTCGAGATTGGTTCTCAACGCTGCCAGTTCTTTTTGGAGCTCCACCGTCGGTCGTTTGGCGTCGTGGTCTTCAGCGAAGGTCGCGGCTTCAGCGCGCAGAGCGCGCTGTCTTTCCTGGAGGACGTATCGCTCTGCGAAAGCGTCCGAAGGTAGGCCAAGTAGTCCGTCCAGGACTTCCGAGAGATCCCGATTGATATGGTCGATCGTTCGGTCGGACATGTCTTCTCTCTCTTACCTTGGTACATCTTGAAGTGTAGGGAGCACGCAGGGACCGCTGACCCTTTGGTTAGCGACTTCCGGCCCCGCTGTAGGTTTTGTCGCGCCTGGCGACACCTCTAGTCTGGCGGCGGGTTAGAAGAGGAGCACCGTTGGATTTGGCCGCATACGTACCGGTGGCATTCATGTTCCTGCTCGTGATGGCATTCGCGGCCGTCACGCTCGTGCTCTCCCGCCTCATCTCTCCCAACAACCCGACACCGGAGAAACTCGCTCCCTACGAGTGCGGCATCATTCCGGAAGTCGAACCGGTGCAACGTTTCCCGGTCAAGTTCTACCTGGTGGCGATGCTCTTCGTGATCTTCGATATTGAGATCATCTTCCTGTTCGCCTGGGCCGTGAACTTCCGCGAGCTTGGATGGTTCGGGGTTGCTTCGGTCGGGATCTTCACTCTCCTGGTTCTCGAGACGCTGGGTTATGTGTGGAAACGTGGAGCCCTCGATTGGAATACTCCGCGTAGGGCCCGCCAGGTCCATCAGATCGTCGAGGAGGAAGCTGCCTGATGGTGACGCCGTCCAGTCCTCCGGGCTTCCTGCTGGCCAACCTGAACAAAGTCAAGAACTGGGCACAAACCAGGTCGATGTTCCCGGTCACCTTCGGCCTCGCCTGCTGCGCTATCGAGATGATGGCGACTGGTGCCGGCCACAACGATCTCGCCAGATTCGGCATGGAGGTCTTCCGTGCCTCGCCCCGTCAGGCCGACCTCATGGTGGTCCCCGGACGGGTCTCACAAAAGATGGCACCCGTCCTCCGCCAGGTCTATGACCAGATGCCGGATCCGAAGTGGGTCATTTCGATGGGTGCGTGCGCATCCAGCGGCGGAATGTTCAACAATTACGCAATCGTTCAGGGTGTAGACCAGATCGTTCCGGTTGACATCTACATCCCTGGTTGCCCGCCGGGCCCTCAATCGCTGATGCACGGCATCCTGACGCTCCACGACAAGATCATGAGTGGGGAGCTGGCTCGCTGATGGCCGACGATCAGGTACAAGAGCCCACCGAAGAGGTTCCCGAACGGGCTCTTCCCGAAAACGCGGTCCTGCTCGGCCTGGCCGAGAAGTTCGAGTCGATCCAATGGCGCCTTTCCTCCGGTCAGGACGTGTTCGAAGTTCCGAAGGACAGTGTCAGGGACGTTGCGCTGGCAGCACACGATGCCGGATTCGAGATGCTTTCCGACCTGACAGTGGTCGACTATTTCCGTCAACGGACCCCGCGGTTTGCGCTGGTCATCAATCTGTTGTCCCAGCAGCATCTCCTACGTTTGCGGCTGATCGCTCCTGTTCCCGCCGACGATGTTTCGGTCCCGTCGATCGTGCCGGTGTACCCGGGCGCCAATTTCTATGAGCGTGAGGCGTTCGATCTGTTCGGCCTCGAGTTTGAAGGTCACCCGGACCTCACACGGATTCTCATGCCGGACGATTGGGAGGGCCATCCCCTTCGCAAGGACTATGGCGTCGGCTCGGTTCCAGTCCAGTTCAAAGATTCGCACCAGGTGAAGTGATGAGCGATCCGAAGGACACTCGCAAAGTAGATGTGTGGCTGTCGGGAACCGAGGAGCCCGAATGGTTGGTCGAATCCACCGATGAAGGCGCTCAGAAGATGGCAGTGTCGGAACCGGATTCGCGCCGCATGGAACAAGAAGGACGCTCCTTCAGGGATGATCGGCTGCTCGAGGATGAGCTGACTCCCGACGACGAGTTGATGATTCTCAACATGGGCCCTCAGCACCCTTCGACGCACGGAGTCCTGCGGCTCAACGTCGAACTCGAAGGTGAGATCGTTCGCCGCTCGAAGCCGATCATCGGCTACCTCCACACTGGGATGGAGAAAACAGGCGAGGAGCTCAACTGGCTTCAAGGTCCGACCAACGTCACGAGGATGGACTACCTGGCGCCTTTCCACAACGAGTTGGCCTACTCGCTCGCGGTCGAGAAGTTGTTGGGCATCGATCTTCCGCCCAGGGCGGTGGCAATCCGCCTCTTGATGACCGAACTCAACCGGGTGTCGAGCCATCTGGTGGCGCTGGCCACCAACGGCATGGATATCGGCGCACTGTCGATGATGCTGTACGGGTTCAGGGACCGGGAACGGATACTCGCTTTCTTTGAGAAGACGACGGGTCTGCGGATGAACCACAACTACATCCGTCCCGGCGGCGTAGCGGCAGATCTTCCGCCCGATTGGCAGGAGGACGTTGAGTTCATCCTCGACAAGGTTCCGCCGCGGATGCTCGAATACGAAGACCTCCTCAAGGCGAATCCGATCTGGCTCGGTCGCACCCGCGATGTTGGGGCGATAACGGTCGAGGAATGCCTTGCCTACTCGATCACCGGCCCGACACTTAGAGCAGCAGGCTGTGATTGGGACCTCCGCAAAGCGTTCCCTTACTCCGGCATCGAGGAATACCAGTTCGAGGTGCCGGTCGGTGAACGCGGCGACGTCTACGACAGGTACCGGGTCAGGGTCGAGGAAATCTGGCAGTCACTCTCGCTGGTCAAACAGATTGCCGAGGCCATGCCGGAGGGTGACTACAAGACCGACGACCGCAAGGTCGCACCTCCACCCCGTGCCCGGATCGATGAATCAATGGAAGCGTTGATTCACCACTTCAAGATATATACCGAAGGCTTTCAAGTGCCGGAAGGTGAAGCCTACGTCGCCATTGAATCGCCCCGCGGAGAACTCGGCGCCTATGTAGTTTCGGACGGCGGCTCGAAGCCGCTGCGCATGCACATGCGTACGCCGTCGTTCGCCAATCTGCAGGCACTGCCGGTCATGATGGCCGACTCCATCATCGCCGACACCGTTGCGACGATCGCCTCGCTCGATCCAGTTCTGGGAGACGTGGACAGATAGTGAAGCCGTTAGCCATTAGCCATTTGCCTTTTGCCAGAACGGTTCCCGCATGAGTTGGAGTCCCGAAACCCTCGAGCGGGCGCACGACATCATTGCCCGGTACCCGCAGAAACGGTCGGCGGCCATGCCGTTGCTGTACATGGCCATGCGGGAAGACGGTCGCCTCACTGATGATGGGATGCGACAGGTCGCCGAACTCACCGGACTCACTCCTGCGCAGGTGCAATCGGTCGCCTCGTTTTATGTGATGTACAAGACCGAGGCGCAGGGGAAGTACCTCGTGTCAGTATGTAGTTCGATCTCTTGTTTCCTCCTCGGTGCCGACGACGTCCTGCACGCAGTCGAACGGGCCGCAGGTGTGCCGGCGGGTGAGTCAGATGACGAGATCGGCGTCGAGCATGCAGAGTGCATCGGGGCCTGCGGTGGAGCCCCTGCCTGCCTCGTCAATTACGAGCTTGTTGAAGGGCTCACACCTGAGAAGGCAGCTGAGATGATCGAGTGGCTTCGCAACGCCAAACCAGAAGTCATCAACGCCGATGAACTCCAGACCCTGTTCGGCGGTCAGCGGAGTTTCGACTGGGCGATCAAGGAAGAGAACGGTGCCATCGGTCCCTTCCCGGCCTTCCCGGTATTCGGTACGGCCGCCGAGAACACGGACGCTCTGGAACCTGGACGTCTAGCGACCAGTGACTCGCAACCACCTGCTCCCGAAGGGAGCACGCTATGAACGAGACGCTCGTCCTCTTCAAACGAATGACCGACCATCCGGCCGATTCGCACACACTCGATCGGTATCTCGAAACGGGCGGATACGACCAAGCCAGGGCTGCGCTTGGTAAGACGCGCGACGAGTTGGTTGAGTTGGTCAAGGCGTCCGGACTGATCGGTCGCGGTGGTGCCGGCTTCTCAGCCGGAATGAAGTGGTCGTTCTTGGCGCCGGCCCGTCCCGCCTACTTGGTCGTCAACGGTGACGAATCGGAACCGGGCACCTTCAAGGACCGCCAACTCCTCGAACGGGATCCACACCAGATGATCGAGGGGATGATCATCGCCTCCGTGGCGAACGAGGTGCACGAAGCGTTCATCTACATTCGTGGCGAGTACCCGAAACCAGCCCGCCGTGTTCAGCAAGCCGTCGTGGATGCCTACGAGCGCGGAATCCTGGGACCCAACGTGATGGGCACCGGCTACCACCTCGACATCACCGTGCATATGGGCGCGGGTGCCTACATCTGCGGTGAGGAAACGGCGCTCTTGAACAGCCTCGAAGGCCGGCGTGGTGAGCCCCGGCTGAAGCCCCCGTTCTTCCCGGCCGCCAAGGGCCTCTACATGTTGCCGACAATCGTCAACAACGTCGAGACGATCTCCAACTTGCCGCATATCGTCGAGCGCGGCATCGATTGGTACAGGGGTCTCGGTCACGATGTCGACACCGGAACGTTCCTGTTCTCGATCTCTGGTCACGTGAAGAAGCCGGGCAACTATGAACTCCCGCATGGCATTACCTGGCGGCAACTCATCTACGACGTTGCCGGCGGAATACGGGACGACAATGAACTCAAGGCCTGGGTGCCCGGGGGTGCTTCGGCCCCGTGGTTCGTTCCGTCGGAACATCTGGACATCGAGATCACGAAGGCCGTGACCGATTCGAGCGGTTCGATGCTCGGGTCCGGCGCGGTGATAGTCATGGACGAAACCACCGACATGGTGGCCGCTGCCGAACGTCTCGTGCGATTCTTCGCCGAGGAGTCTTGCGGCCAGTGCACGCCCTGCCGGGAAGGAACGACCTGGCTCGACATGATTCTGCGGAGGATGCTCGACGGTGGTGGGAGATCGGTCGATCTCGATCTTCTCTACGACGTCTCAGACAACATCTCCGTGGGGGTCGGCTGGCCTCCCAAGCAGACGACGATTTGTCCGCTGGGGCCGTCGGCGGTCAGCCCCGTCAAGTCGCTGCTCGAGTATTTCCGTGATGAAGCCGAAGCCCACATCGCCAGGGCCAACCGTGTTCCGCTGACGATCAAGGGGTCCGGCGCATGAGCGATATGGTCACGATCAACGTCGATGGCGTCGACCGTCAGGTCCCGGCGGGCGAAACCCTCATCCAGGCCTGTCTCGACACTGGTTCATACATACCTCACTTCTGTTACCACCCGCGCATGGAGGCCGTCGGAATGTGCCGCCAGTGCATGGTCGAGGTGGAGAGTCCGCGTGGGACGATGCTGGTTCCTTCCTGCACGATGCCGGTCAACGATGGAATGGTTGTTCACACGCAATCGGAGACCGTCAAGAAGGTGCAGGAGGGCATGCTCGAGTTCCTCTTGCTCAACCATCCGCTCGATTGTCCGGTGTGTGACCGCGGCGGCGAGTGTCCGCTCCAGGATCAAACGATGGCATGCGGGCCCGGCGAGAGCCGGTTCGTCGAGCAGAAGCGCCAGTACGAGAAGCCGGTGCCGATCTCAGATCTCGTTTTCCTGGATCGTGAGCGGTGCATTCTTTGTGCCAGGTGTGTGCGATTCAGTGACGAGATTTCCGGTGATCCGCTGATCGAGTTCTCGATGCGCGGTGCCCACAACCAGATCCGCACGTTCCCGGATGAACCGTTCGCTTCGTACTTCTCTGGCAACACAGTGCAAATCTGCCCGGTCGGTGCCCTGACCGCGGCCCCGTATCGCTTCCGGGCCAGGCCGTGGGATCTGAAGAAGGTCGGCAGCACTTGCACTCATTGCACCACGGGTTGCGACATCTCCGTCGACTCTTCCCAGAACCAGGTTCTGCGCTTCAACGGCGTTGACAACGACTTCACCAGTCACGGGTGGTTGAGCGACAAATGCCGGTTCGGGTTTGAGTTCCTTGGTTCAGATCAACGAGTGACGACACCGCTCATCAAAGGTGAGACCGGTGAGTTCGTTCCCGCCACCTGGATGGAAGCCCTCGACGTTGTCTCCGAGCGTCTGTCCGAGGTCATCGACGCAGACGGTGGCGGAGCCATTGCTGCATTGGGAGGTGCTCGCGGAACCAACGAGGACGCCTACGCGCTTTCCAAGTTCATGCGCACCGTGATCGGATCGAACCATGTCGACGCCCAAATGGATGATGGCCTCGACCCTCAGTTCCTAGCCGCGGCCGCAGGTCGTGGCCAGATCAATGACCTCGAGAAGGCAAAGACGATCCTGCTGTGGGGCCCCGACCTCAAAGAGGAGAACGGCACGCTCTACCTGCGAGTACGACGTGCGGCGCAGGCTCTCGGAGCGACTCTCATCGTTGTCCATCCGCGTAGAACCGGACTTGATGATCGGGCCGCGTTCAAGTTCTCCTATCGCCCGGGCGAGGGAGCAGAGACACTCGCTGGACTGGCTGCGGGTGAGGGAGAATTCGCCGCTGCCAGGCAGGCGTTGACTGAAGGGCCGGTCGTGGCCCTCGTGGGTCGGACAGGGTACGCAGAAGATCCTCGACTGGCAGAAGCCGTCGCCGCCTTTGTGCGGGGGCTTCCCGACTCTTCCATCCTGACTCTCGCCCGGCGGTCCAACGTCTATGGGGCCCTCGACATGGGTCTGGCTCCCACGTTGCTGCCGGGACGGGTATCGACCGAAGACTCCTCCGGTCGAGAGTTGCTTGAATCCACCTGGGGTGAACTGCCCGCTGCCGTCGGTAGGGATGCCAAAGGCATCCTCCAGGGAGTGAAGGACGGCGCGATCAAGGCGCTGATTCTGCAGGGATCTGATCCGGCCCGCGATGTGCCGGACAACAGCCTGGCCGAAGAGGCATTGGCCGGTGCTCAGTTCATCGTCGCGATTGATCTCTTCGTAACTGCTTCAACCTCATACGCCGATGTCATCCTCCCGGCGGCCGCCTTCACCGAGAAGGATGGGACCGTGACCAACCTTGAAAGCCGTGTGCAGAAGGTCAACCAGATCGTCGCTCCTCCCGGTCAGAGCCGTGCCGACTGGTCGATTCTCGATGATCTGTCGCGGAGACTGGGGACACCGCTCGGATTCGGTTCCGCCGAAGTTGTCGCCAAGGAGATC
>JBLYYS010000067.1:0-7849 GCA_048550235.1 Acidimicrobiia bacterium
CAGTCGACCTCGTGTGGAGAGACGTGGAATCCCTGCCAACTCTCGATGAGATTCGTGATCCTTCCGCATGGCTGTCTCGCGTCGCCTGAATGAACTGAGCGCCGGGGTTCGGGAGAAGGCGTGGACTCTGCCGACCGGTGGGGTGGTTGTGGCTCTGAGCGGGGGAGCGGACAGCGCCTGTGCCGCATGGCTGGCTTCCGAGCATGTGGACCCGTGTCGCGCGATCCATGTTGACCATGGCTTGCCCGGTTCTCCCGGCATGCGCTCCGCTGCCCGGGCGATTGCCGAGCGACTGGGTATCGATCTCGACATCGTGAACGTGTCGATTCCGGAGGGTTCCTCCCCGGAAGGTCAGGCGCGGTCGGTCCGCTACCAAGCCCTCCTCGAACGGCTGAGAGAAGGGGAATCGCTGATTACCGGGCATACGAGCGATGACCAGGCGGAGACGGTATTGATGAACGTATTGCGTGGTACCGGTCTGGCAGGTCTCGCCGGTATTCCGCCCGTTCGCGACCGTATCGTCCGGCCGATCCTGAATGTGTCCAGAGCTGAAACGAGAGAACTGACGACATTGCTCGGATTGCCGTGGAGGGATGATCCGGCGAACTCCGAAAGTGACCCGCGTCGGAATCAGATCCGCAGCGACCTGATTCCACATCTCGAGGCCAGATTCAACCCTCAACTCCGTAAGGCCCTCACGAACTTGGCGGAGGTCGCTTCAGATAGCGCGGCGTCCATCGGAGGTCGGGTTCAGACCCGAGTGTCGAACTCTGGAATCGCCGTTTCTGCGCCGGAGTTGTATGCGGTTGGCAAATTGGCTGCTTCGTTCACATTGCGGGAGGCCCTCCGATGGGTACGCGGACCCCACGCGGGCTCAAAAGCCGAGATATCCCGGCTGAACGACGTTGCGGACGGGCGGGCTTCCTCGGTAGAGCTGACGGGAGGCGTGACCGCGGTTCGAGAAGGTCCATGGCTGGTTTTGTCCAGGGATCGCATTCCCGATGACCTGGTGCCGGTTACCTGGCGGGTTCCCGGTGACCGAAGTCATGGCGACTGGTTGTTCGAGTCGTCGATCGCCGAGATCCCCCCGTCCGCGTATCCACTTTCCGGTTGGAGAGGGGTGATGGACGCCGACTTGGTTGATGAAAACCTCGAGATTCGCGGGATCAGGCAGAGGGACGCGATCGACGGGATACCTGTGGTGGAGGTTCTCCGAAAAGCAGGTGTCGCCGTTCAGCGGCGTCCGAACTGGCCGGTGGTGACCTCGGAGGGGGTTGTGGTCTGGGTGCCTGGTGGCCGATTGTCCCGTTCCGTTTGGGTGGGAACGGGTACTCGGCGCTACCTTTGGGTGCAAGCCGGATTGGAGACGATGTGAAAGTCGGAAGAACGCTGATTTCCGCACAACAGATAGATGAGGCGCTCGCCCGGGTGGGTGCTCAGATTGACAATGACTACGCAGGGAAAGAGCTCCTGATGATCGGTGTCTTGAAGGGCGCGTTCATCGTCATGGCGGACCTTGCCAGGCACGTGACTGTTCCGGTTGAGTTCGACTTCATGGCTGTTTCTTCCTACGGCGCCGCAACGCAGACATCTGGCGTTGTCCGAATCCTCAAGGATCTGGATCAGGAAATTGCCGGCCGCGATGTTTTGATTGTCGAGGACATCATCGATTCCGGCTTGACGCTGAGCTACCTACTGAAGAGCCTGAAAGTCAGGCATCCTGCCAGCCTCGAGGTTGCCGCCCTTTTGGTCAAAGAAGGCATCCAGAGGGTCCCCTTGGATGTGAAGTACACGGGGTTCACGATCGGGCCAGAGTTCGTGGTCGGTTACGGGCTGGACTACATAGGAAAGCTCCGCAATCTGCCCTATGTCGCAGTCATGGAAGAGGACGACTGAAGAGGATTCGGCGTAGTTCCCGGAGCGGCATACCATGGGCCGCCCGTGACACCGATTAGCGACATCTCATGAATAGAACCGTTCGAACAATCATCGTTTACGGCGTCGTCCTCGTGTTGATGGTCGTCGTTGCCCAGACCTGGTTTGAGACCGGCGACAAGCCCGACGAGATAACGCCCAGTGAGTTCGTTCAACTCGTCGAAGATGGCAAGGTCGAAAGCGCCACGATGTTCACGCGGTCCGATCTGCTCACCGGAGAGCTGATAGGTGCCGGAGACAAGTCGCCCGACTTCTCCTTCTCATATCCACCCGAGTGGGAAGGCACCCTCACCGACGTTCTCGTCGATGCAGATATCCCTGTCGTGTCGGAGTCGGATACCTCCATCTGGGAGGTCGTCATAAGCCTCTTGCCTTGGCTGTTCCTGATCGGCTTCATGATCTTCATCTTCACTCAGATGCAGGGCGGCGGGAACCGGGTCATGCAGTTCGGCAAGGCGAAGGCCAAGCAGGTCACCAAGGACACACCGAAGGTGACGTTCGAAGACGTTGCAGGGGTGGAGGAAGCGATCGAGGAACTCGAGGAGATCAAAGAGTTCCTGCAGAATCCGTCCAAGTTCCGGGCGATGGGTGCCAAGATCCCGAAGGGCGTGCTGCTCTACGGACCTCCCGGCACGGGAAAAACGCTGCTGGCCAGGGCGGTCGCCGGTGAGGCTGGTGTTCCATTCTTCTCGATCTCGGGGTCGGACTTCGTCGAGATGTTCGTTGGTGTCGGCGCCAGCCGGGTGCGAGATCTGTTCGAGCAGGCGAAAGCCCAAGGTCCTGCGATCATCTTCATCGACGAGATCGACGCGGTTGGCCGCCACCGAGGGGCCGGTCTAGGCGGCGGTCACGATGAACGGGAGCAGACGCTGAATCAACTCCTCGTTGAGTTGGACGGTTTCGACGTCAACGCCGGCGTCATCGTCCTCGCCGGTACCAACCGTCCCGACATTCTCGATCCTGCTCTGCTGCGCCCCGGTCGATTCGATCGGCAGATCGTTGTCGATCGACCAGACTTGAAGGGGCGTGAAGCGATCTTGCAGGTCCATTCCCGCGGTAAGCCGCTGAATGATGAGATCGACATCTCAGCGTTGGCGCGTCAGACGCCCGGCTTCACAGGCGCGGATCTTGCCAACCTGATCAATGAGGCAGCTTTGCTGGCCGCCAGGCACGACAAGAAGAGCATCGGGATGGATGATCTCGAAGAGGCGATCGATCGTGTTATCGCCGGCCCTGAACGCAAGAGCAGAGTGATTTCGGAAAGCGAACGCAAGCTGACTGCCTATCACGAAGGCGGCCACGCGCTGGTCGGGTTCGCGTTGCCGAACCTCGATCCGATTCACAAAGTGACGATCATCCCGCGTGGCCGGGCCGGCGGCTACACATTGGCCCTGCCCACCGAAGATCGGTTCTTCAAGCGGCGGAGCGAGATGGTTGATGAGTTGGCCTATGCCCTCGGAGGCAGAACGGCCGAGGAGATCGTATTTGGAGACCCTTCGACCGGAGCCAGCAACGACATCGACAAAGCCACCGACATCGCCCGCAAGATGGTGATGGAGTACGGGATGAGCGATCGTCTTGGCCCAATGAAGTACGGTCAGGCGGCCGGTGAGGTCTTCCTGGGGCGGGATTACTCGCGGCAGCAGGATTACTCGGATGAGGTTGCGTCCTATATCGATTCAGAGGTCAGGAAGCTGATCTCGCAGGCGCACGACGAAGCACAACAGATCCTCACAACCCATGAGGCGGCCCTTCATCGGATCGCCGATGAATTGATGGAAAAAGAGACCATCGACGCCTCAGCGGTGGCGGAGATCTTCTTCGACGTACCGAAGTGGGAGCACGCATCCAACGGCGCGATGCGTATCCAGATGCCTGAGTTGCCGGCGTCGGAAGAAGCGATCGCGGCGGTGCACATCACCGAGCAGGGCCCCGAGGCATGAGGTAACGAATGGCTGAACCAGGCGGAGCACAGTTGGACGCCATCGCCGACGCGGTGCGGACGATTCTCGAAGGTATCGGCGAAGACGTCGAACGTGAGGGGCTACGCGATACACCGCAACGAGTAGCGCGCATGTATGCGGAAGTCTTCGGTGGGCTCACCGTCAATCCGGCGGATGTCGTCTCGACGGTCTTCGATGACGAGAACCACGAGGAAATGGTGATGGTCAAGGACATTCCCTTCTACTCCATGTGTGAGCACCATCTCATACCGTTTCACGGCAAGGCTCATGTCGCCTATCTGCCAAAAGGACGGCTCACCGGATTGTCCAAAATGGCCAGGCTCGTTGAGGCATTCGCAAAACGCCCGCAGCTGCAGGAGCGCCTGACCACCCAGATCGCAGATACCCTCATGGAGAGCCTCGCGCCACACGGCGTGCTGGTAGTCGTGGAAGCTGAACACCTGTGTATGAGCATGCGGGGCGTCAAGAAGCCTGGGTCGATTACGGTCACCTCAGCCGTCCGCGGATCATTCTGCGATCGTGATGCGACCAGGTCCGAAGCCTTTTCATTGATCTACGGCGGCCGATGACATTCAATGAGTGGCGACTCCGCACTCGCCGTATCGGAAACCGGAATCACACTCTGATCATGGGCGTCGTCAACGTGACTCCCGACTCGTTCTCGGATGGCGGTGACTTTGCAGATGCCACGGAAGCGATAGCGCATGGTCGGCGATTGGCTTCTCAGGGAGCTGATGTCGTCGATATCGGTGGCGAGTCGACACGACCTGGGTCGGAGGCGGTTACCGCGGACGACGAGCTCGCACGGGTACTGCCGGTTGTCAAAGCACTCGCCGATGACGGTGTCGTGGTTTCCATCGATACGTCGAAGGCTGCCGTTGCCGAGCAAGCACTGGCCGCCGGTGCTGAGATCGTCAACGACGTTTCGGCCCTGGGCGATCCGGACATGGCCGGACTCGTAGCTACGACCGGTGCCGGTGTGGTGTTGATGCACATGCGCGGTAAGCCGTCGACGATGCAGCAAGACCCGCGCTATGACGATGTCGTGGCCGAAGTCCGCGACGAGCTACTTGAGGCGGCTCGGGTCGCCGAATCGGCAGGGATTCGCATTGATCAGATCTGTCTTGATCCGGGCATCGGCTTTGGCAAGACCGTTCCTCACAATCTCACCCTGCTCCGCCGGTTGAACCAACTCACAGAAGCCGGCTATCCGATTCTGCTTGGTACCTCGCGCAAGTCATTCCTGGGCTCGATTGCAGAGGTTCCAAACGCCAAGGATCGGGATCTAGCGACTGCAGCCACCACCGCGCTGGCGGTCGCCGCAGGAGTTTTTTGTGTGCGGGTCCATGATGTTCCCGGGAACCTCCAATCTGCCCGGATCGCCGACGCTATTGTGCGGCCCAGTATTCGCGATGAGGATCTCCGATGACGGGTCTCAAACCAAGAGAGTTTGTGTGGGTTATCGCCGGCCGCCTGGCGGTCTGCGAACGCATCGGTGGGTACGGCTTCCAGCACCGGAGAGTACGACGCGAGGAAGAGATCACATGGCTGCGAAACGAGGCCAAGATCACGACGATCGTCTCGTTGCTTCCGGGTAACCAGAACGTCAACTCGTATACCGATGTCGGGTTCAAGGTGCTGCACAAACCGTTCTCACCTGAGGATGAGAACGGGAACCTCGCCCCTTTCTTCCAACTCCTCGACGACGCTCTCGCCGACAAGGGTTCGGTGGTTCTTGTCCATCGCGACATCATCGACGAAGGAATCGGGGGTTTGCTGGCCGGGTACCTGGTCCATGCCGGGTACCTGGATGGCCCGATCATGGCCTCTGCCGTGATACAGGAAATCCTCGGCCGCCCACTCGGACCCAAGGCCCGGGCGATGATTCAGGTGGCTGAGTCGTAGCCGGTGTCCGTGTGACCGACCTGATTCGACTGACGGGCCTCGAGGTCTTCGCCTACCACGGTGTGCTTCCCGAGGAACAAGAGCATGGTCAGGTGTTCATCATTGACGTCGAGGTCGGGCTAGATCTCTCCGTGCCGGCCGATACGGATGAACTGACTTCGACGTTGCACTACGGCGAACTCGCCCAATCGATCCACGACCGGGTTGCCGGCGAACGCTGGGACCTCATTGAGCGCGTGGCCGCCAGGGTCGCGGACCTCGTCATGCAGGATGACAGGGTCGAGCACGTCAAGGCCACGATCCACAAACCTTCGGCGCCGATTCCGCTTGCCTTTGCGGACGTCTCGGTGACGGTTGAGCGATCCCGATGACCAGGGCGGCGATCGCGCTGGGCTCCAACCTGGGCGACCGGCGCCGGCACCTGCTCGAAGCCGTTGAATCGATAGCCGACCTTGGTGTACTCGTGAAGGTCTCCGGGTTGTACGAAACGGCGCCGGTTGGCGGACCGGAACAGGACGACTACCTGAATGCGGTAGCTGTGATCGACACGACCTTGCCTGCGGAGAGGTTGCTGCTGGCCTTGCACGAAATCGAGGCGGATCACGATCGCAAAAGAACGGTTCGGTGGGGAGCGCGCACGCTCGACCTCGACCTTCTTCTATATGGCGCAGATCGAATCGATACCGAGATCTGCACCGTTCCTCACCCGCGTCTGACCGAGCGCCGGTTTGTCATTGAACCGCTCCTGGAGGCCTGGCCGGATGCACGATTGCCCGATGGGACGCGGGTGGCCCGGTTCACAGACTCGGTCGGCGATCAGGAACTCACGAACCTGGGTGAGTTTTGGTCCGAGACGGGCGACCCGGCCGGATTCGGAGGAAGGGGCGGTTGGTGGGTTGTCGCCCAGTTCATCTTGATAGGTGTCGTCATATGGGCGATCGGACTCGGCGGGCCGGAAATCCCGGGTGAGGGACTCCCTCGCGCCCTTGGCGCCGTCGCTGCGTTGATGGGCGGAGTCCAGGCGGCACTGGGCATTCTTCAACTCGGCGATCGTCTCACACCGTTTCCGGAACCGCTCGATGGCGGTGGCGTCATTCACGGAGGGATTTACTCGATCGTACGTCACCCCATCTACGGAGGTATCGTCATGGGCCTCGTCGGGATAGCTCTCTTCCAGCGTTCGTTGCTGGCACTCGGACTGGCGCTCGCGTCGGGCGTGTTCTTCTGGCGGAAAGCAGCGGGCGAAGAGGACCGGTTGGTACGCCGCTTCCCCTACTACAGCGACTACCAGGCGGAAACAAGGGCGAGACTGGTCCCGTGGGTCTTGTGAGTAGGCAGCTGCCGGACATGCCTCCAAACCACGAAGACTGATGTATTGGGACTCGTTCCTCTGGCGATGCCGCTCATCGTTGGAACGAGGATCCCGCGATTGGTGTCCTCGATGAGAAATCCCTCTTGTAGTAAGGGCGGGAGCCGGTCCTCCATGGGCCAATCAGCCGAGCGGAATAGAGGCTCCCGGCCGCGAGTTGCGCTCACGGACCCGGACGAACGACAGCTACCGTAGGCCCATGACAATGCCTCTTCGACTCATAATCGTCGGGCCGGGTCGTGCCGGTATGTCGGTCGCGCTGGCCGCCCGACGAGCAGGCCACGCGGTTGTTGGCGTGTTGGGACGTTCGGACGTGAAAGACAAGGCTGCGTTGCTCGATAGCGAGGTACTCGAGTGGGGGGTCGATCTGCCGACCGCCGACCTCCTGGTCATCGCCGTCAGTGACGACGCCATTCGCCCGGTATCCGAGGCGCTGGCCCCTTTCGCCGGAGCCGTCCCATCCACGATTCACCTGTCGGGGCTCAAATCCGTAGGCGCTCTCCTTGCATTCGAAACTGCCGGGCTGAATGTCGGTGGTTTCCACCCGCTACAGACCATGCCGAATCCCGAAGTTGGGTCGCGGGCACTGTCGGGAGCAGCGGTCGGCATCACCGCGGCGCCGCCGCTCCAAGGTGTCCTGGAAGAACTAGCGGTATCCATTGGCGCCATGCCCTTC
>JBLYYS010000068.1:0-8055 GCA_048550235.1 Acidimicrobiia bacterium
CCAGTTGGAACTGGTTCTCGACCTGCTCGGAATAGGAGTTCCGGAGCGCATGTAGTGGTGTCGACGTAGCCGCCCACGGGCTCCCGGTGCCAAGCCGTCACCATCCCGCGGACGTTCGGTGCCGGTCAAGCTCGTGATTGGTGGGGTTGCCTAATAGCCCAGTTGAACGTTACGGAGGATGTGTTGAACACCCAGACGCCGAGCGCCGCCCCACGCGAACACATCGCAGCGATTGGCCGACTGGGGTGGGAGGCTGACCCTCGTCAGCGCTCCCGCTGGCTGGGCAAAGTCCTCGCTCCTGGCGGCGTGGTACGAGCATCAGAAGGACGATTCTGACCGGAAAGTCCGCCGACATGGCACACCTCCGTTCGATCATCAACTACGTGCTCGGTCTCGGCATCGACGTCGTTCGCTTCGAGGTGGACCCGCCCCACACGTCGACGTGACCTGATCAGCGCCCGTGCGCCCCTCCCCATCAGCTCTCGAGGTAGCTGCGGATTGCCTTCTGCTCTGCCGACGTGAGCTCATCGAAAGCCTTGTTGAGCTCCGATGCGATGTGCGTCATGCGAACCGCCCGCACATATTGGAATCCGTCGAGCTCGTCTGAGGCCCGCACCATGACGGCGACCAGCCGACCCGATGCATCGACGACCGGACCACCGCTCATCCCAGGAGCGGCCGCTCCCTCGATGATGACCTCGACCCCGGCCTCGTAGGCGATCCCACCCTCGGGGTCCCCAAGAGCGGCAAGGTCCATGATCTTCTGCTCTGCTTCCGCGTCGGTCAGCACCCTGCCGACCGCTGCGCTCAACTCACCGGACTCGGTGGGGAATCCGAGGAGTAGGACCATCGTATCGGGGACCGCGGCGGCGAAGGTCCTGGCGGAGAGTGTGGTGGAGAGGGGGTCGTAGAGAGGAACGTCACCGGAGAGGATCGGTGTCGGTACCGGGTATGGCAGCGCCGTGGGGTCGTGCTTCTGTGAGTCGGTGGCCGCAACGTAGAAGTCCTCGCGTGGCAGCACGTCCTGCATCAGGTTGCCGTTCCGTTCGGCTGCGATCGCGACATTGAAGACGCGGAACCATGGGCTAACCAGCGTGTCGATCCCAGAACCGTCGGGATGGGATAGGAAAAGCCGGAGAACTCCCATCTCTGCACCCGGATCGACCAGTTGCGCCTCGACAGCCGTGTTCTCCGGTCCGAACCACCCCTGGCCCAGCGTGTGGATAGCACCGACGATGAGCGCCGTGCCGTGCTCGGTACGACGGGTCCACAACGAGGCGCTACCGGTGCTGCCCCTGATTGCCCGACCCCGTGCAAGGTCGACCCATTCTCCGCACCACCCATCGAGAGGATCGACGACAGACGCGGCGGCGAAGAGCCCGGTCGCCCTGTCGCAGGACACTGTGTTGGCTCTTGCCGTCGTAGTTGGTGCCGGCAACGTGGATATAGCGCTTCCGCTCGATGTGTCATTGCCACAACCGGCCAGGGCCAGGGTCAGTGCAATTGCCGTTGTGATGACCCTTCTCGAGTTCCACGATGCCATGTGCAGTCGCCTCCTGCCTCTTCGGTGATCGCCCCACTCTGCCTGCGAGGAGGGGGAAGGCAATTCCCTGTTTCTGAATGCCCCCTGGGGTGGTTTGGCCGGAGGGTGAGGTGTTGCCCTCCGGTTGCGTCGGATCATCACCTCGACCTTTCAACCGCCAAGAGAGCCCCGGACACGCAACGCGGCACCATCGCCCAGGGCTGAGTCACTGGTTCTCCTTGCGTCTCTGATTGTCCGCTATAGCTGAACTGTCTGTCCTGATAGGGGGGTTTGGCATCCCCCTTCCTGCGAACCCCCCGGGGTGTCCTGCCCCGCTCGACTCGTTCCCGATCTAGGTCGCCCACCGGGCCATCCAGACCAGCGTCCGCCGTTGCCGAAGGCTTTGGTCGACGCGGATCTATCAGGCGGCGGACCGAAGGCTGGCCAGCGAAGGGCGGGTCCGCTCGGTGCCCCGTTGCGACTTGCCGGCATCAGGCGAACCTCCGGCCCTGATGCGCTCGCGGTTCGTTCCATAGCCGGGACCCATCGGGTACCTACCAGGCTTCTGACCAGGCATTTCGAGGTGTGCCAGCCGTCCTACAGGGCCAAGGCTGCCCGTGCGCTCAGCGTGCTCTATCCTCAGCGGCATGAACATTCGTCCCGCCCGAGCCGACGATCTCGAGGCCGTTGTGGCGTTCACGACAGGCACCTTTGAGTGGGGCGATTACGTGCCGGACTCCTTCCCAGAGTGGCTGGAGACCGACAACTCGATCGTGCTGGTTGCGGCCAACACCGCCGACGAACCCATCGGTCTCGTACGGGTTGTGATGACCGCACCCGACGAGGCGTGGTTCCACGCCGCCCGGGTTCATCCAGATGCGCGCAGGCAGGGCATCGCTTTGGAAGCCACCGAGGCAGCCAAGGCGTGGGCGAGAGACCAGGGAGCGCGAGTCGCCCGCCTCATGACCGAGAGTTGGAACAGCGCCGCTCAGGCCCAGGTCGGGAGGTCGGGTTTTCGACAGGTGTCCACCTGGTTCTACGCCATCCGCTCCATCGGCTCGACACAACCGAACCCGAGCGGTAACGGCGGGACACGGGTGCCAGGTCTAGAACGCTTGACACCAGTGCCTTCTGCGGAGGCGCAGCCGGCCTACCTCTCCTGGTCCAGCAGTGACCTCCTGAGACACAGTCGCGGACTGTTCCCGATCGGATGGCACTTCCGGACCTTCCGACTAGAGGATCTCGAGCAGGCCGCCAAGGATCGCCGATTCTGGGGATGCCCCGCCGGTTGGGCGATCGGAGAGTTCGAGGGCGAATCGTTCCATGCCTCCTGGTTGTCGGTGAACCCTGATGACTCGTACCTCTTGGCGAGGGCGCTGCTCGATCGGGCCACTGATCTGGGAGCAGAACGATTGACTGCCCTGGTACCGGCCGTCGGCCACCTCGAGACTGCGTTCACACGGATCGGCGCAGAACTACACCACGACATCATCTGGGAATACGCCCTGTAGCAAGTCCCGACGGACGAATCGCTATATGGCACCGGCGATGAAGAAGGCTGCGGCCGTGGCCCAGATAACGTAGAAGATCGGCAGTTCGATTTCCTCGATCCAGGCGTTGTGACCCCACAACTCCCGAACACCCCACAAAGCCGGCACACCAAGGAATAGCCCAGCCGTCATACCAGCTCGTCCGGCGCTGTGGATCACCGTCACACCGAAGTCGAAAGCCATCGGAAGTTCGTCGATGAAACCTCGGGCATAGTTGGCGATGAGGATCAGCACCAGGCCGGCAATTAGTGCGCCCACCACGCCGGCAATCGCCACTTCGATGTCGTTGAAGGTGCCTCGCCGCCTAGATGAGTATCCAATAGGACCCTCAACGGCGACGCCCAGCGCGAAGGCTCCAAATACTGCGATAACCAGCCCCGAACCCAGCATCGAACCGGTCGAGTCGGAGAGACCGATCTCCACAACGTCGAAGCCGTCGAGCAGGACGGCGATAGCCAGGCCGACCAGACCAGTACCCACAACTAGGAGACCGACATCGAAGCTCGTTCCCAGGGTGTGCAGGCCGAGACCCAACAGACGTCGAGCCTGCGAAGCGGTGGATGGCTGTGCTTGTGAGTTGGTTTCAGTCAACAGCTGTCTCCGTTGGCGGGCGCCAGCCTAACGGCTTCCCATCAACTGCCTGCAACGCTTCCCAGTACAGCTCAACCGGATGGGCAACGCGATAGCCGCCACCGAGATAGCCACGCAGTTGGATCTCACATCCAGGATTGGCAGAAGCCACGATCGTAGAGCCGGATGCCCGCACCTGATCGGCCTTCTTCTCCCCTAGTTCGGCCGAGGCAGAGGGTTGGAGGACGCTGTACATTCCGGCCGCTCCGCAACACATGCCGGCTTCGTCGATTTCTACCGGTTCGTAGCCGGCCGCCCGAACGATCTCGCGCGGTTGCTCAACGATCCGCTGAACGTGCCGGAGATGACACGGATCCTGCATGGCTACAGCGCCGCGCGGTACGTCCAAATGCGGCAATCGTCCGTCCGTCAAAGCCTCTGCCACGACCTCTGTCACGTCCTTGACCTTGGATGCAAGTATCTCCCCGGCGTCTCCGGCCCAGTGGCCGTACTCCTTGAGGTGGGCGCCACATCCAGCCGCGTCTGTCACAACCAGATCGGCAGCGGCAAACGCTCGCACATTCCGCTTCGCCAAGCGGCGAGTCCCGGCGGCGTCGCCATCGTGGGCGGCCAGTGCTCCACAGCACGTTTGACCCTCGGGGAACACGATCCGATATCCGGCTCTGAGAAGGACACCGACCGTCGCCTCATGCACATCCTCGAACCACGGATCCATGACGCATCCGGAAAGCACCGCGGCTATCCCGTAGGCAGGGTCGGAGAGAGGCACATAGCTGCGTCCGATCGTGGAACTGGGCCGGCTCGGCAGATCGCGCAGTCCGCCAATGGAAGTGCGCACCTGCCGGGGCAGGTACTTGGCCGGCACCATGGTCTTAACGAACCTGGCGACCCTCGTCACCAAGCGCATCATCCCCGGCATGGCTATGAAGCGACCCGTTATCAGGCCGCGCCCCTTGCGGACCGGCGAGGGAAGCTGCGCGGCTATCTCGATCCGGGCACCTTCCATCGCCCTCCCGAAAGGAACCAACGACGGACACACGACTTCGCAGGCACGGCACTGAAGACAAAAGCTCATCAGATCATGAAAGACGTCGTTGACCTCCGCCTGCCCGCCGGCCACGGCACTCATCATCATCAGGCGCCCACGGGGGGAAGCCGACTCCATACCGGTCAGTCGGAAAGTTGGACAAAGAGGGAGACACAGCCCGCACTGAATACAGGCAGAGAGTTCATCCCTGGTAGGTGCATCCTGCGTTATCCAGGCCACTTAAAGCCCTCCGGGCAGCCGGCCCGGGTTCAGGATCCGAACGGGATCGAACCGCTGAACGATCCTCTTCTGCAGGGTCGACGCCTGCGGTGGTGTCCCCCATGGGTCGACGCGGCTGTACAAATCGATCGGGCCGTGTGCGAGAACAAGGGCACCGCCAACCGACTCGGACCAACGGCGCAGTTCGTCGACGGCCGCGTCCGAACCGCCGAGACGTACTTCACCGACACCCAGTCCGGCCTGGTACGAGTAATCGGCACGAACACGATGCACCGCCTCCCGCACGTGAGCCGGTGGCACCCGCAGCGACCACCGCACGGGTCCAGGGAGTGTCTCCGGCCAGATCCACCCGTCCACCGGGTCACCACCTATAGCTGATGCCTGCCCTTCGATCTCCTCCGGAGTTCCACCGAGATAGACCGTAGAGGCACCATCCTGCTCGATGATTGCTTGCGGCCGGTAGGTGGCGGCAACCGCACCGTCGCCATCGTCGGTCTTCACCATCGCTCTGGCCGAAGGAAGTGGCCATAGCTTCAAGCACACTTGCACTATCACGCCCAGCGAACCGAGCGACCCTGTAGCCAAGCGAGGAAGATCGAACCCGGTCACGTTCTTGACCACACGCCCGCCGCCCCGGACCAGGCGACCATCACCGGTGACCAGCGTGACCTCGAGCAAGCGCTCACGGGTTGGGCCGTAGCGAGCACGCCTCCAGCCGCTGATCCCAGCGGCAATCACACCGCCAACAGTCGCATCGCCGGGGACCTCAGGGAGGGCCGCGGTGAGTCCTTGCTCCGCTAGCCGGGACTCGAGGTCCGCCACACGCACCCCGGCTTCAACTGTGACCGTCAAGTCCTCCGGCTGGAAGTCGACCGTCTTGTCGAGATTGGCCGTTGAGAGCACGACGATCGGATCCAATCGACCGCCGTAGCCCTGATGAGTTCCACCGCCCCAAACAAGAGTACGGAGGTGATGCTCACTCGCCGTATCCAGCGCCTCGCCGACCTCATCGAAGGTGGACGGTGCCAAGATGGCGTCGGCGTCGGGGGCACCGTCGATGCCGGCAACTTGGGCCGGCAGGCCATCCAGAGCGCGACGAACCGATGTCATACCCACATTCCTTCGAGTGGTGGACGGCCCATGTCAAAGCAGCGCGAGCCCGCCGGGAGGACCTTGCCCGGGTTGAATACTTCATCGGGGTCGAAGGATTCACGAATCCGTGCCTGCGCATCGAGATCCGCCTCGTTGAAGATCAACGGCATGAGATCCCGTTTCTCAATGCCGATGCCGTGCTCACCGGACAGGGATCCACCCATCTCGACACACACTTCGACGATCTCACCAGCCGCCGCCTTCACGCGCTCGAGCATTCCCTCTTCCGCCGAATCAAACGCCATCAGCGGATGGAGATTGCCGTCACCGGCATGGAACACATTCAGCATCATGATGTCGTGACGATCGGCAATCTCATACACACGAGTCATCGTCTCCACGAGCTTTGTCCGGGGGACGACCGTGTCATGTAGGTAGTAGTCGGGTGCCGCCTGGGCCACCGCTCCGAATGCAGACTTGCGACCGAGCCACAGCTTGGCCCGTTCTGCCTCATCGGCAGCCACCCGAAGTGTGGTGGCGTTGTTCTCGCGAGCAACCTCCTCAATGATGGCCGCTTCGGCCTCCACGGCAGCAGACATACCGACTACCTCCGCCAGCAATACCGCGGCTGCGTCGGTTGGGAACCCTGCACTGACGAATCGCTCCACTGCCTCGGTCATCCGCTGATCCATCATTTCCAGGGCAGCCGGGACGACTCCGCGCGCTATGACTCCGGACACTGTCGCCGCCGCATCTTCGACACGGGCAAAGGCGGTGAGGAGAGTGCGTACATCGGGAGGATTCGGTGTGAGCCGGACCAACGCTTTCGTGATAATCCCCAGCGTGCCTTCCGAGCCAACCACGACGCCTCGCAGATCGAGTCCGGTTGGATCCGGAGCCGCACCCCCGAGGGTGACGACCTCACCGTCCGCGGTGACCATCTCGACGGCCAGTACATGCCCGACGGTTGATCCTTCTGCCAGACAGTGGGGCCCTCCGGAGTTGTTGGCGATATTGCCGCCAATCGTGCACGCCGATTGGGACGAGGGATCGGGAGCGAAGTGGAACCCGAACGGACCTGTCTCTTTCGAGAGATCGAGGTTGATGACCCCCGGTCCGACCCAGGCTGTCGCATTCTCGACGTCGATCTCTATCGAATTCATCCGGGTGAGTACCACGACCAGACCCGGTTGTGTAGGTACCGCCCCTCCGGCCAGTCCTGTGCCGGCCCCGCGAGCCACGATCGGAGTCCGATAGTGCTTCGCTATCCGAACGATCGTTGCGACCTCGGCCGTCGATTCCGGAAACGCCACCAGTTGGACGTCGCCCCGCATGACACCGGAATCCATGCCGTAGACCCACTTCTCGAGGGGTTCTGAGAGAACCCGATCATGCCCGAGCACGTCCCGTAGTTCGGCAGTCAAGGTCATGTGGGGAGGTTACCGAAGTCTGTGGGGGCGTGCGCCGAGCGGGTCGGGGTCAGCAATGGCGCGGGCCAATCGGGGCTCTCTGGCGAACGGCAGGAGGCACCGTGCCAGCAATGGAGTGCAGAATCGGGGCCATCTGGCGAACGACACAAAGCACCGTGCCAGCACGCCAAGCGATCAATCGGAGCTCCGGCCGAACGGCAGGAGGCACCGTGCCAGCAATTGAGCGCGGGATCGGGGCCATCCGGCGAACGGAGGAAGCTCCGTGCCGGCGACTGCGTGCGGAGGCCGGGGCTCCCGGCCGAACGACAGAAAGCACCGCGCCGGCAGTTCCACCGAGCAAGTCGGGACTGTTGACTAGCTCGGAGGCCGGTCGAGGGTGCGCCAGTTCTGGGCGCCGCGGAGATCGAGGTCAACCGCTACGGCGATTCGGTCATCGAGGGCACGCAAGATTGACTCCGGCACCGGGTAGATCAGAGCGATGTCGCCCTCACGGTCGAAGAGCACCAGATTGAGCGGTTCAGTGCGCGCGTATTGACCGCGCACAGCGACTTCTCCGCCTCCAGGGACTAGCGCCTCCGGGCCGGTCAAACCGACGGCGCTGAG
>JBLYYS010000069.1:0-7349 GCA_048550235.1 Acidimicrobiia bacterium
CTCGACTGGATCAAGGGCGAAGCGATCGAGCGTGTTGGCCCGTGGGGCCTCGACGGCACCGGCGGACCCTGGATGTGGGCAACCGATGACGTTGCCATTGCGGTCGAGGAGTCGGCCGCAGGTGACGCCGCCGGCGGCCAACGATTGCAGGCTCCTGTTGCCGCGACCGATGGTGATGCGTTCTCGACGACCAATGTCCAAGAAGTCGGCGTCGACGAACCGGACATCGTCAAGACAGACGGCAAGCACATCGTCGCCGTTGCAGAGCAGCGTCTCTACGTCATCGACGTCACGGGTGATGAACCGGTCCTGATGGACTCCATCTCGGTCGACACAGGCTGGGTATCCGAGATAGTCATGTCGGACGATCGCATTCTGGTGCTGGGCAACTCGGACTATTACTCAGTATCCGAAATCGGTGCACGTGACATAGCGCCTTCGCCCTGGGGTAGCCCGCTGACGGTCATCACCGAGATCGACATGAGTGATCCGTCGGATCTGGAAATCGATCGCGAGCTGTTCCTGGACGGCAACTACCTCAGCGCCAGGATGGTCGGTGACACGGTTCGTGTCGTCCTGCGGGCATTCCCCACCGGGATGGAATTCGAGTATCCGGCTACCTCCGGACTACGCGCCGAGCGCGATGCTGAGCGGGCCAACCGGGCAATCATCGAGGACTCCACCATCGACAACTGGGTTCCCTACTACGTGATGGAAGACCACCGCGGCGGTGTCTCGACCGTGACTGAAGGCAATCTGCTCGCCTGCAACCAGACCTTCCACCCTGAAGAGTTCTCCGGCTTCGGCATGCTGACCGTGCTCACAGTCGATCTGAGCGAAGGTATCGACCCCGACAAGGCGACCGGAGTCATGGCCGACGGCGAGACCGTGTATGCCTCGGCAGACAGCCTCTACGTTGCCACTACTCGGTGGGTTGACTGGCAGCGGATAGAAGACGAGGACGCGTTCGACGAGGAGACAGAGGGGTACACAACCGCCATCCACAAGTTTGACATCTCCGATCCCGACGAGACCGTATATCGGGCCAGCGGCGATGTCCCCGGCCACCTGCTGAGCCAGTGGTCGATGTCAGAGCACGACGGTCACCTCCGCGTAGCGACGACAGACGCCGGTTCATGGTGGGGTTGGAGGACAGACGAATCCGAGAGTTTCGTCACAATCCTCGAAGAGGACGGCGGCAAACTCGAACAGGTCGGCCAGGTCGGCGAACTCGGAGTTGGCGAGCAGATCTACGCAGTCCGGATGATGGGTGATACCGGATATGTGGTGACGTTCCGCCAGACCGATCCGCTCTACGTAATCGATCTGTCTGACCCGACTGCTCCCGAAGTCAAGGGCGAACTGAAGATCCTCGGCTACTCGGCCTATCTCCATCCCATCGGCGATGGCCTCCTGCTCGGAGTTGGTCAGGATGCGACGGAGGAAGGCAGGGTGCTCGGGACGCAGATCGCCGTGTTTGACGTTTCCGACCCTGCCAACCCGGATCGTCTCCACAAGATGACACTCGAGGACGGCTCATCCGAGGTCGAGTACGACCACCGCGCTTTTCTCCACTGGCCGGCCACTGGGCTGACAATGGTCCCGATCCAGCGTTGGAGCTGGGATGAGGAGAAGGGCGAGGACTTCTTCGCCGGCGCCATCGGCATCAAAGCTTCCCGCGACGGCATTGAGAAGATCGATACGGTCACCCATATGGATGACGGCATCGAGTACGAGTGGGATGCACAGATCCGCCGCTCCGTTGTCATCGGTGATTCGGTCTACACGCTGAGCTTCAAGGGCCTGATGAAGAGCGATATCGAGACTCTCGAGGAGCAGGGGTTCCTGGTTCTGAGCCGTTAGCCGTTGGCCATTGGTCCAGATGTCCGTACCCCGGGTGTTGAGTCCGGGGTACGACCATTTGGCATTGTCTGGTTACCAGCGGCGGGTTCGCCATTCCTCGATATGTGGCCGCTCTGCGCCGATGGTGGTCGAGGCGCCGTGTCCCGGATAGACCATTGTCGTGTTGTCCAAGGTGAAGAGGTGGTTGTCCAGACTCGCCATGATTTGGTCGAAGTCGGAATAGGGAAAACGGGTCGCTCCGGGGCCGCCGGGAAAGAGCGTATCGCCGCTGAAGAGGTGGTGGTCTATCAGAAAACAGACGGATCCCGGTGTGTGGCCGGGTGTGTGGAGAACGCGGATCCTTCTTGTTCCCAGCTTGATGATCTCGCCGTGCTGCAGAGGCTCGTCGGGTTCGAGCCCCGCGATAACCGAGTCATCCGGGTGGAGGCGAAACGGGGCCCTCAGAGAATCGGCGACCTTCCGCGCTGCACCGATGTGGTCCTGGTGTCCGTGCGTGGTGAGGACCGCTCGAACGCCTAGACCGTCCGCGGCCTTCAGGAGCTCGTTGGCTTCCGCAGCAGCATCGATGATGACGGATTCTCCTGCGCTGGTGACAAGGTAGGCGTTGTTTCCCAGAGGACCTACGACCAGTCGGCCGATGGCAAGATCGCTGAGGTCTACGAGAATCTCCACGTCTCAGACTGTAGATGCCGGAGGCTGACGATCTCTAGCCGGCGGCGGGCATTGATCCGAGCCAACCGGAGTCTGGTACCGCTTCGAACACCGTGGCGAGCGGCCGACCCGCAGTGACCCATTCAACCGGAGTCGAACCCGAGAGCTTGGAGTTCGGTCGTGCCAGCCAGTCACAGACGCAGGAGGGATCGAGATCATCTGAAAGCCGGGCAACAATCCCGGTAACGCTCTCATTCAACCCATCGGGCGCGAATTGCACGGTGGGATAAACCTCTTCCAGCCAGCGGCCGCCGATCTTCAGAAGGTCGCTGCGCGAGGCGAGCGTGCTTGGTTGTACTCCCAGATGCTGTGCTGCGAAGTCACGGGTCCAATGATGACCCGAGAGGATGAAACCACTCACGGTCGTCTCCATTTCGATTGCTGCTGCAACCAGTCGGCACGTCGGGCCCCGGCTGAAGTGGGAATACAGAACTGCGACGCCGGTACCATGACATTCGATGAGTGGAGCGACTGCAGTCTTATTTGGTGCGCTGCTTCTGGCAGCCTTTCTCGGCGTGCTGGCGGTCATGTTCTGGAAGAACGCCGGCGCTCGACGCCTGCAGCCGGGCCCCATCTACGTACTCGATGACGCGGTCGGGTTCGTGACCGGCGAACTTGGAGAGGAAATCGAGCTCCGTCGTAGCGATGTTCGGTGCATTCTCGAATGGGAGGTCTTCTATCTCCAGATGCGAGCGCGCAAGGCGCACCGGCAAGGGGGAGGCGATATCGTCGCCGGTGGGACCGATCAGGCGGTCGGGTACATTCAAGCCAAAGCGGAGGCCAAACAACAGGTGACCTATAGCGACGCGCAAATCCGTGCGGTTCTTCAGGGGGAGGCCGAATACTTGAAGTCAATAGGAGCGGTTGGAGAGGTAGTGACGTGAGAGTTCGATGTGGATCCTGTCGTAGCGAGGTCGAGATTCCCGGCCCGGGCAGATTCAACTGTCCTGCGTGTGGTTCGGCCAATGAAGTGCGAAACCCGGCAGGGATGCCGCCCGCTGACATGGGTGGACCCGCTGCTCCTCCGGCTCAACCACCCCCACCCCAACCCGACCCGCCTTCCCCCAGGATCGCTTGTGACGATTGTGGGTTTTCATTCATCGTCGGAGATATTGCCATGGCCACGTGTCCGAATTGCGGCTCGGAGGTCGCGGTAGGTGGCGGTGAAGGCTGATGAGCCGGGACAGCTGGGAACGCGAGTACAAGAGCGGAAGACAACGCAA
Organism: Acidimicrobiia bacterium; assembly: GCA_048550235.1. GTDB lineage: Bacteria > Actinomycetota > Acidimicrobiia > Spongiisociales > JAHEDJ01 > JAHEDJ01. The sequence continues at coordinate 3,798 of JBLYYS010000069.1, forward strand.
AGAGAAGTTCGAGACCTTGTCTTTCGACGAAGTGCCGGCGCTCGAATCTCCGGAAGATGTCGACCCTGCCATCGGTTTCCCGGGACAGTTCCCGTACACCAGAGGTATCCATTCGACCGGATACCGGGGGAAACTCTGGACGATCAGGCAATTCGCCGGTTTTGCCGACGTTGCCGCCACGAACGAGCGATTCAGATATCTGCTCGAGGAGGGTCAGGACGGACTGTCGGTTGCGTTCGACATGCCGACGCTGATGGGGTACGACTCCGATCATGCGATGGCGCTGGGAGAGGTCGGCCATTGCGGGGTAGCCGTCGACACTGCCGACGACATGGTTGCGCTGTTCGATCGGATACCCCTGGATGAGGTTTCGGTCTCCATGACCATCAACGGACCGGCACAGATCCTCTTTGCACAGTTGCTGGTGGCCGCCGAGGAACAGGGTGTTGACTGGCGGTCACTGCGCGGCACCCTACAGAACGACATTCTGAAGGAGTACATCGCTCAGAAGGAATGGGTGTTCCCGCCTGAACCACATCTCCGCCTGATGGGCGACATGGTCGAGTTCTGCACGGACCAGGTGCCTCAGTGGAACACGATCTCAATCTCGGGATATCACATTCGCGAAGCCGGGGCGACTGCAGCTCAGGAACTGGCGTTCACACTCGGAGACGGGTTTGCCTACGTCGAGTCATTCACACGGCGTGGGTTGGATGTCGATTCGTTTGCTCCTCGTCTGTCGTTCTTCTTCGATGCGCACGTCGACTTCTTCGAGGAGATCGCCAAGTTCCGGGCGGCACGCCGAATCTGGGCCAGGTGGATGCGCGACCGGTACGGAGCCAAAGATGAGCGTTCGTTGAAGCTCAGGTTCCACACACAAACAGCCGGCGTTTCCCTCACTGCCCAACAACCCGAGAACAACATCGTCCGTACCGCCATCGAGGCACTGGCTGCGGTGTTGGGTGGAACCCAGAGTCTCCACACGAATGCCCTCGACGAGGTCTACGCGCTGCCGACCGAGAAGGCCGCCGAGATCGCACTGCGGACCCAGCAGGTGATCGCCGAAGAGACCGGTGTCACCAACACCATCGACCCGCTGGGTGGTTCGTGGTTCGTTGAAGAAATGACGAATCGGATGGAAGCACAGGCGATGGCGATTCTCGAACACGTCGATCGGCTGGGAAATGGATCGATGCTCGACGGGACGCTGCGCGGTATCGAGGAGGGCTACTTCCAGCTTGCCCTCTCCGAGTCGGCCTATCAGTTCGAGCGAGCGCTCGACTCCGGAGAGCGAGCGATCGTGGGCGTCAACAAGTACACAAAGGAAGAGGAAGACGGACTCGAGATTCTGCGGATTGGAGCAGAAGTCGAGCACCTCCAGACCATTCGCCTCAAGGAGTTGCGGTCGGCTCGAGATGATCACGCGGTTGAGTCCGCTCTGGTCGCACTCGAGACGGGGGCAAGAGGCGACGCCAATCTCATGCCGCTCCTGGTCGATGCCTGCCGGGTGCGCGCCACGCAAGGCGAGATCGTCGAGCGGTTGAAGCGAGTCTTCGGAACCTACCGTGAACAAGCGCGCATCTAGGGGTAGTTCGACGGCAGCCCGTCTGTTGACATCCATCTACTTCTCGCTGGCTCCAGCCACGGTTCCGCCGTGGCGTGCGATGCCCGCCGTCCCTCCCGCCAGGGTTCTCCCGATTGGAGATCCGGTTCCCAAGCTGGGCGTTCCTCGTCGGTCGCCCTACCGATTCGTCGGGGCCGAGTATCGTGAGGAGTGAGCAGAGAAACGGAGTGCGGAATGGGACGTCTGCGGAGGTTTGAGGACTACCGGTACATCGGTACTCGCGACACGATGGTCTTCTACGACTGCGACGAAGACGACCAACTCGCCGAGCTGGAAGACCGTATCGAATCTGATGAGCTATTGACCAAGAACCTGCTGTCCGCCTTTGGACCCGACACACCTGCTGAAGCACGCAACCGGGGGTTCGCCTCCAGACGATGACGAGATTCATCGACATCCATGTCCATCCTCCTGTCGAGGAGTTCCTTTACGGCCCGTTCAAGCCGTATCTCGAACAACTGGCCGAGTACTTCGGTCGTCCTCTCGAAGTCATGACCACCGGGGAGATAGCCGATTACTACCGGCAATTGGATGGGAAGGCGGTAATCCTGGCCTGGTCTGCGCAAACAGCGACGGGGAACCCTCCGTTCCGCAACGAAACTGTTGCAGACATGGTGGCCGAAGCGCCGGATGTCTTTGTCGGATTTGGCTCGATCGATCCGCACCGTGGATCCGCTGCCGTCGCTGCCGTGCATCGAGCTGCCCGGCGGGGGCTCAAGGGACTCAAGTTCCACCCATCTGCGCAGGCGTTCACACCTTCGGATCGAGAGTTCTATCCGATCTTCGCTGCGGCCGAGGAGCATGGTCTGGTGGTCCTGTCACACACCGGCTTCACCGGATTGGGAGCAGGTACGGCGGGGGGGATGGGTATACGCCAGCAGCATGCCCACCCCATGCATCTGGATGAGATCGCAGCCACGTTCCCGAACCTGCAGATCGTCATGGCTCACCCATCCTGGCCGTGGCAGTCTGATGCCCTGGCCGTCGCACAGCACAAGACGAACGTGTGGATCGACCTATCTGGATGGTCTCCGAAATACATGAGTGAGGAACTGCTCGGTGCGGTCCGCCGGACATTGAGCGATCGGACTCTGTTCGGCACCGACTTCCCGTTCATCACCCCGGAGCGATGGCTCGAGGATTGGGACGGCCTTGGTATGCCCGACGATCTGACCCGAAAGGTGCTCCACGACAACGCTGCCCGGCTGTTGGGGCTGTAGTACACGGTCGTTTCCGTGCGACAGGGCTGCAAACCGCGTTCCTCTCCCGTGCGGAGCATGGGGGCGTGCCAACTTCGTTGGCACGTGTGAGTTGCTTCGCAACTCAAGCTCTGGGGCGTGCACGTGCTTTGTTGGCACGTGTGAGTTGCTTCGCAACTCAAGCTCGGCTCACAGTTCAGGTTGACCCGTAGGTGGCACTAATCGGACGATTGTGAAAGGGCTTCCGCCACCAACTCTCCGACCAGCCCTTCCTTCGTGAAGAAGAAGTGATCGCTGCCGGCGATTACCTCGAGGCGGGAATCGATGGCTTTGGCGTATTCGTCGACCTGTTCGACGGTCGTGAACTGGTCATTGTCGCCGATGATGATCGTGCGCGGCGCAGGAGCGAGGTGGCGGAGTTCGGGCAGTTCCAGGATCAGGTCACTTCCAACGGGCGGAGCGATGCCGGCATAGGGAAGATCCGTTCGGTGCTGGGCCGACCAACGCAGAGCGATGACGGAACCAAACGACCACCCGGAGATGCCGATCGGACGATTCGGATGGGTGGCTTCGGCGAGCCGAACAGCAGCTTCGATATCTTGCACTTCGCTCACGCCGCCCCCGAATGAGCCCCCCGAGGCTCCGACTCCCCGGAAGTTGAAACGCAGGACCGCGAAGTCTCTGTCTACGAGAACGTTCTTGACCCGCCGCAGCAACGGAGCGTGCATC